>CAYUDC010000018.1:0-33595 GCA_964443415.1 uncultured Chitinophaga sp.
AAATAGCATACGCAATTCTGCGTAATTATACTTTATACCTCTGAATTTTAATTATCCAATAAAGCATCTATTGATCAAACCTAAAATAGAAATTGATTAAGTAAGGCAATCTTTAAATGGCAGCAGATAATTCTAAAAAGCCCCTACAAGCTTTTGCAGTATCACCTTTTTTACTCGGTTTGAACCCAGCTCGCCATGAAAGGCTTTTAATGCAACTACTTGATAATTTCCTACAAATAATTGTTGCCATAAATGCCCTTCGTTTCTATTAGGCTCAACCTGCCTAGTAGCATAAAAATACTGACAATCGGCTGCACAAACCACCGGAGGAATATTTCTTACAATTACTTGAATTTTTTGATAATACAATTTAGTAAACTCAGAAGGCAAAGTGCTGCTGATAAAGCTAAGTTTGAGCTTTTGATTCATCTGATTTTTGAACCAATTTCTGGCATAAATCATTGGAAACATAAAGTCTCTGTTTTGCAAAGCTGTTTTTAGAATATGCGATATTCGCTGACGGGAGTTTACCTTATCATCCGAATCTTCAAAGTAAAAAATCGTATCAAGCAAACATACCTTCTTAATATGTTTTGCTTGGCATGCAATAGAGTAGGCAATAAAGCCACTAAAGCTATAGCCAAACAAATAGCTAATATGCATTCGCTCTATCTTTTCTGATATTAACCTGATAGCTTGCTCATAATTTAATTGCTCATAAAATAGGTTAAAGTTTAACTCATAAATCTGATATTTTTTAGATAACTCTGATTGGTAAAAATCATCAAATAAGTGGTCGTTGAAAATGCTGATAAACAAAATTGACTCTGTTTGATAGGGCTCGCCAGAAACCTTTCGTATCCTATAAAAGTAATGTTCTTCTTGCGCTACTTTTGTTGAAACTAACTGGGCTATTTGTTCAGCTGTGCCAGCTTCTAGAAATTCACTTAGGCTTAATTGTACTTTTAGTTCCTCTTCCAACAAACCAATACAGATAAAAGCGGTCATCGAATCTCCTCCCAAATCTAACACAAAATGTTGGTTCAACCCTATTGTTTCTTGGGGCTTCTGTAAAGCTTTAGCTATGCACTCAAGCACCAAACTTTGCTTATTGTCAACTGTAGGTCTTTTGGCAACTTGTTGCGTTTGAGATTCTAAAAACTGCTTTCTAAGTTGGTTCAACACGGCACCTTTATCGGGTTTGCCAGAATGTGTAAGTGGCAAATGTGGTAAAAAGCATGTAAAAGCAGGTAAATAATGAGAGGGTAATTTTCTAGAAATACATTGATACAAATAGCTAGAAGATAGTGGTATACTTCCCGCATAAGCCAACAACAACTTGGGCTGCTGCTCAAAATACTCGATACAGGTAAAGGCTCTATCAACCTCAGGTAATGATTCGATAAGCTTCTCTAGAATAAAGAAATTAATCTTTGCCCCATTGATTTTATCTTCCTGATTTACCCTACCTTGAAAGTGAAGATATCCTTGCTCATCTAGAAAACCAAAATCGCCTGTACGGTACAAGGTAAATCCTTCTTCGTTTGAAAATGACTTTAAACTTGCTTCTTCATTGGAGGTGTAATGGTTGGCAATTAATTTAGATTGCACATAAATCTCTCCACTCACCAAAGGATCTAGGATGTTCCCAAATTCATCTCTGATAGTTACTAGCTTATCTCCAACAGGTTTACCTAAAGAAGCAATAACCTTTGGATTAAAAAGCTGTTTAGAAATAAGCTGTCTAGCAATGGTTCTAGTTTCTGTAGTGGCATAAGCTACCTCTAACTTGCATGTTTCTGCAAACAACTCTAAAAACAAATGAACATCTTTTTCTAAGTGTGCCTCTCCCGAAACGCATAACTCTTTTAAATTAGTCAAGGTTTTAAAAGGATAGTTAAGTTTACACAAAGCCCTAAAGGTACTCACCGAAATTGAGGAGTGTGTTACACCTTCCTTTTTCCAGAAACCTGGTAAATTACTCAAGCCTAATTTTCTAAGTGGAAAAATGGCCAATTTGCCGCCGCAGCTAAAGGCAGTAAAAATGCAGGCCAAAGAAGCACTAAATGAAAATGAAAATAAGAAATCAAAACAATCACGGGGATTTAAATCTCCGCTATCTACTTGCCTCAAGGTATCGGCTGAAATGGTTTCTAAGGTATGTAATACCAATTTAGGTTTTGCCGTAGAACCACTGGTAAAAAAGCCGCATAAATATTGATTTAATGGATAATGTATGGGTGTAAAAACCGAGCTTGAATTTTCCCATTCTTCACATTCAATAACCATTCCACCTTGCAGCGATATAGGATGGTCTACAAGCCAGATTTCTGGAAGATGGATGGCCTCGATGTCAAGTAAATATTCGTTCTCCTGAGTAATAGAAATATAATAATTGCCCGATAAAACAACTCCTAGCATGGCATATATATGTGATATAGGGTTGTTTACTCTTAAGCCTATAAAAGAATTCTTAATACCCCTTTCTTGCAATAAACCAGACCATTTAAGTGCATTTAACTCCAAGGTAGTATAATCTACAACTTGGTCTTTATATACGATGGCTGTAGCGCTTGGATTTTGCTTAAAGTGATATAATAATTTTTCAATCAAATGCATAGAGGTAATAGGTTTTACTATTTGCAAATCCACTAGCTAACATGTTTTGATAACTTTGAGAACCTAGGTAAGTCCAGGTCTCGATATTTTGAACATTTGAATCTTGTAAAAATTTATTTACCCTCAATGCAATTCCATCTCTGTGGTTATATCTATTTCTATAATCAGGTAAAACAGCTCCACCAGCCAATAGCGCTTTGTTTTGATGCACAAACGCAACCAAAACTCCAACACTTACACCACCCTCCTTTATTAAATACATTTCAAGATTTGGCACCCATAAAAGCTGTCTAAAATTTCTACATACATCTTCGATAATCTTAGGTCCTGCCTCAAAACTTGCCAAATAAGTTTTAGTAAAATCATCTATACTTGTTTCATTTACCCTACTAAACTCACTAGTTCCGGGCATAGTAAGCAATCTTTTAGTTAGATACTCTTGTTTTACAAAGGTGCTTTTAACCTTGGCACCTAAAAGAATGAGCTGCGGCTCTTCATTTGGTGTAAAAAACTGAAAATGCTTGATGCCATGTGATTGATAGAATGCTTGTATGTCTTGAATTTCATTTGGAGTGAGGCAGCTAGCGTCTTTCTTGTAGGCATAATTAAAATAAACTAACTCAGGGAAGCATTGTGCAAAGACTGACTCGTTTTCATAGAAAAAAATCCCCTCCTGAACCTTTTGATAGGCCTTCAGGCGAATCATGTCATATATACAAATTAGTTCTATCAAAACTTAAAACAAGAAAATACGCTTGTTTCAAGAATATAGCATTCGCAATGATTTTAAAAGCGAATTAAAAAGATTTTAAAGTCTTAGGTTCAACCCAATACCATAAACATGGTCTTGCCTGCTAGCATTATTACTGTATAATTGTTGCTGAAACAAGTAAAATGCCTCCAAAGAAACACTTGCGCTAAGGTGATACAAAAACCCTAGCTGCCCTCGGTATTTTGAAAGCGTTTGGCGGTACATTCCGTTTAAAGGCATAAAACTTTCGATGGAAGCATAAGGCGAGAAGCTCCTATTGAGATCATATTTTACGCGCAAGCGATTTCTAAGCACCCACCTAGGAAAAAATCCTTCCTCATCAGTGAACATATCTGTATATCGCCATTGAGAAAGGGCTCTATAACTTACCTCTATTTGTCCAAACTTTTTTTCTAATACCAAAGCAGCACGTAAACGGTTTCTATAGCTATAGCTCAAATCTAAACGTTGATTGGCCATAAAAGCATAAGCGGCTTCCAACCTCACTCCTTTATACATTTTATACTCAAGATTCACATTGAGACTACTTCGGTCTAATCGGCTAATATTATTATCAAAACGCTGCTGAAACTTAAACTCTAAACCCCACTTTTTATTGATAGATTTACTCAGCTTTATATGCGACCAAATAGCAGCATCTTTCTGATACTCGCTTTGTGCAGAAATTTTAAAACTGCATAATAACAAAAGGATGTAAAGACAATATCTCATTTGTTAATAGTAATAAACTTTAACCACTGCAGCATCTTTCAAAAAATCTATTTTGGTAACCTCGCAACGGTGTATTGGCAAACCAGTTCTATTCATTAAGTCGGCTATTAATTCTGGCTCTTTGCTATGGTGTATGAGGTCTATTTTTTCATAATACACCGTCTTTACTTTCTCAGCGCGCACCAGCCAATTACTTTCTAACAACCAAGTAACAGTTACTAAAACTGCGTTGATGCCAAAAATAAAATAATACTCATACCTATCTTCTGCATCTTTAATTTTGGTAACTGCAGAAATTAAACCCATGGCAATCACCAAAAAAAGGTAAGTCATGTCTTTAATGCTAATGCCTTCTGTTCGGTATCTAAGCATGCTAAACACAGCAAACAATCCCAATGCTGCACCCATACTTAACTCTACTTTATTTAATAAAAAACAGATAAAGAAAATAACTAAGTTAAATACAATATAAGTAAACAGCAACTCAGTATTTTTATAAATCCTGTAGTAGATAAAACGTATAAGTATACTCACAAAAAACACGTTAATGAGTAGGCGAATACCCGATTTCTGTACTAGTTTTGTGAGGTTGTCTAATCCATCAGAAACGGTTTGAACCGATGAATTGTCTGAAGCAATTTGAAGTATAAAATCAGTTAGTAACATCATATTTTTTTAGTTGGTTTAAATAAGGCTTAAATCTATTTTTCTTTACCTCTGCATGGGTTAAGCCAATGGCCATGCAATATTTACTAAGAGAGCCCGGCCTAATATGGCAATCTTTCATTAACCTAATAAAAACAGACGTGGCTTTCGACTCTTGTTTTACCTCGGCTATTACCAAACCTGGCAAGGCAATTGAAGTTGAACCATAACCCATTTCCAAGCTAGTATCAATAGTTAAACGTTCCAACGATTGTTTAGAAACCAATGTCATGCGCTTATAATTTATCCAAACAACAGGCTTGAGTGTTTGAGGATCTATAGGTGTTTTCTTTTGAATAAAGTGATTCTTCTCTACCTCATACGTATTATTATCTTGAAGCAAGGGTATTCTATTCTTTTGGGTTCTTCCCTTTGTATTTTTAAATTTAACTTCAAAAAATCCCAAACCACTTTCTAAGTAAGTACGATGCCTAATTTTATAGCGGTTTCTTCGACCATTATGGTGCTGGTGGTAGAGGAAAAAATCGGGAGTATCATAATACAAAGAAGTATAAGCCGAATTTTTAATGCCATTTACTTCCAGAACAAAATAATCCTCGGTAAGTGCTTCTAGTAATTGTGGCAATTGCTGTATGTGAAAAGCATATTTTGTTTCTTGCCTATCCATCAGTTTCACAGCATCCATTTGTGCCAAATCTATAGGCTCAAAAAGATTTAATATGTGTTCAAAGCAGCTCAAAAGGTGTAAGAATACTTTTTAACCGACAATAATTTCCCGCTGCCATCATAGGTTTGCTTCTCGGATTTTAGTCCTTTGGCATTATACAAATAAGCTATTCTCTTTTGCAATTTTCCTTGTCCATCATAAAAAAACTCTTCCACTTTGTTTTCCCATTTGTCATACTTTATCAAGTGCTTTTCTCGGATGGCTCCCGAAGCATCAAGCTCAATTTCTTCAATAACATCATTGGCTTGATTATACTTATATTGATGAACAACTTTTACCTTACCCTCTTTGTTATATTCGGTACGTTCTATCTCTCTTCCTTCTTTGTCATAAACAGTCTTTTCGTCGGGTATTACTTTTCCTTCTTCGGTTTTAGAGACCGTGGATGTTTTAACTCCAAACTTTTTCATGTCTTTTCTTCCTTGTGAATACACAAGCACAGAAAAAAAGCACATCACAAGGGCTAAAAAAGTTCTCATGGATTATTTATAAATAGTTATTAAAGGTACCTCTGTGGTTGTTTTCTTATCCACTTTTACTTCTTGTATTATAGCTACTTGGCCAGAAGGTGCTTGAAGAGTTTTGTCTTCTGAGTAAACATACACTTTATAATTTCCCTTTTGTAAATACTTAAATTCATACTCTCCATTATAGTTAGTTTTTACCCTATCACCGTAACTTATATTGTTGCCATATACAATATATACCCATTCGTCGGCTGCAGCATAATCAGATACTTTTACTGTAAAGGTGCTATTCCATTGCTCAGCCCACACTTTTCCTTTTATATGGCCAGTTCCTCCTTCGCCTTCTATTTTCTTGCAAGAACCAAAGGCAAATAATAATACTCCAATCATTAATATATTCTTCATCGTAATTTTTTATTCTGTTTTTATGAATTTTAAAGCAAGATAAGCATCATCCAATTGTATAAAATAAATACCAGCCTTTAACTGGCTTATATCAATTTCCTTAGTATTGCCATAAAAGCGCTCTAAAAGCTCGGTTTGACCCAACACGTTTAATACCCGAACCTGATAATGAGAAATTTTATCTACCTGCAATGTTATTTGAAACTGGGCAGGATTAGGAAAAAGTTTCACTTCGGGCAAATTACTTTCACGAGTGCCACTCGCACAAAATCTATTATTAGAATCCATAAAAGTGGGTGGTTTCATATACACCCAAGCATCTGCCCCATCAGGGCATCTAGCAAGGGATAAATCTTGCAACTGTTGACTAAATTTAATCTCATCAAGTAGTTCTCCGTATTGGTTAAAGAGATACAAAGATTCACCTTCACTGCTCAAACTTAGATTGGCATGTAAGAATTTTTTGCTTGGTAAATTATCTGCCCAAATTCCTAAGAAGCCTTTAGGTAAAACATAACTGCCAGCAGGAAATGCAAACTTAAATGGCTGAGTTCTTTTGTCTGATGCATAGCTTCCGTATAAAAAAACTGTGTCATTAGTGGTATTATAAATTTCAAACCAATCGGAATAAATACCATAATCGTTGATGTCCGATTGATTATTGCTTGCTACCAGTTCATTTATTTTTAACACCTCTTTACTGAGCGTAGACATTTGTTGTCCATAATTAAAGTGTTGCTTAGGGGCTGCATCTGGTGCGTAGGTAACTGCTAAGTCATTTTCTGCAATCAGATAATAATTAAAATGAGCAGGGAGTTGGGGGATAGAACTTCCAAAAATTCCATCATTGGCGGCTTGGTCTTGGTGTTGCCCATCATCGTAAAGCATGTACTCTACAAACTTTCGCTCTCGGGTAGTTTGAATCCAGCAAGTTGCCTTTATCGTATTACTCAGCTTTACTTGAATTACTTTCTGTGTGGCATTGTTTGGGTCGACCCAAAACCCATACACAGAATCTACAGAAGGTTTTACAACCAAAAACTCTGGCTGCATTTTTAGGTAATTCACTCTATCTCGCATGAGTGCATTTACACCTGGCACTTGATAAGAACCAAATGATACAGTTTGTTCTAAAGATTGTAAAAAGAGAGTATCACTAAAAAACTTATTGGTGTCTAACAAAGCAAATGGTTTAGCAAGCGTCAATAATTGACTTGCCAACGAATCTGATGTACCAGACAGAATAACCTGCTCCATTAAAGTTTGATAATGGGCATAATATCTTTTTAAATAGGTTTTGCTGCTCAACAAGGTTTGTATTAATGGCCAATCTGAGTGAGTACTATGATAAATAGGCGATAACTGAACCCTATTACTTACGGTTAAACTTCCCATGCCATTTCCGGGTGAACCAGCAAATGGAAAAGAACCATAAGACATGTTTAAATCCCATAAAATGGGATTAAAGCGATTATTTTGGTCTTTATACAAATAGTAATTCTGTGCAAAAGCACCGTTATAAGAATCTAGGTTCACAAATAGATTATTAAACGCCAACATCCATAAGGATGCCTCGATATCTATGAGAGCAGCAAGGCTATCTTCTACCGTAAGATGTTGACATAAATATACAAGGTCTTTCCAGCCATGGCTTGATTTAAGTTCATAGTAATTTAAATAAGCCAATGTATCATCGCCTAAATTCTTTAAATTACTTTTTACCGAAGGACCAGGTGTAATGATGGGGTTACATTTAATAAAAGCACCTTGATCATCGTAAAAATTTCTGGCAATAAAACCATTATTGATGCTTTCTGCGCTTGAATAAAGGCCAAGATACACTCCATTGGCATATACTCTTGCCAATGCGCAAGCAGGAGCTTTTACATAGTTTGCAGCCACCTTATAGGATAATACTTCTCTTATGAGTGAAGGATCGCCATAGCCATTGCTTAATTTTATATCTGTATATCCTTCGTGATTTTGACTTTTAAAAGTATTAAGTTCTATATGAAATGGGTTTTTTATATTACCAGCGCTGTAAGAGCTATTGCCTTTATATTTTACACCTACACTATCATACCATAACCCATTAAGCTTTACATTGGCCATTAAGTAACTGCCAGTGCCTGCTTTGGCGGTATCTAGTAGTTCATTCCAATTGGTTTGGGTAAAAAACAATTCGATTTGTTGAATCGAATCACTGCGATAAAATTGCTGTGCCCTTATGAAATAGGGGCAACAGCATAATAAAAGAGTGAGTGAGCAAATTAATTTCTTCACCTTACTGAATGAGTATTCTAAAGGTTTGGTTTGATACTTTTAATAAATATACTCCCGCAGCAAGATTTTCACAAGAAATTTGTTGAGTGGTGTTAGGAGAAAGTTTACCTGCATAAACTTCAACACCAGACATACTGCTAAGGGTAAAATCTAAAGAACTTGAATATTGCAGTTCGAGGTTAATCACGTCATTGCTTGGGTTGGGATAAACTTTTAGCACTTTTGAAATGTCTGATTTGGTTAAACCTGTGGTTTTACATAACTCACAACTGGCAAAGCATAATGAATCAAGCACTATATCGTTGGTAATCGTTACCGACCTAAAGCCTTCTTCTGCACAGTTGCCAACAATTACTTCTGCTTTGTTTAAACTGTTTCCATTGGCATATTTATACGTAATTACACTTAAGCTATCAACATAAGCCATGTACTCATAGGCAGTACCCGTAAAAGAGTACATTCTTGATGCAGAATAGCTATTACCATTAAAAGAGCCAGCCACATGTACGCCATTGTTGTCGATAGTTTGACCATTCATACCTACCACAAATCTTATCATTTTCTTTCCTTCTGGGGCATTTCCACCAAACATCAGTGGACCAATAAAAGTGGTGTCGTTGTTTAAGGAATCTATATAGATCCAGCGGTTATCTACAAAGTCGTAACCTACCCTAGATTCCTCAGGCACAAACTCTACTTCATAAAATAACTCACCGTTTACAAACTTATATTCATACTTTCTAAAAGCAGGAATATTTACAGTTATTTCATAGATATATGGAAAATCCTCGCGGGGTGTAAGTTTGGCGGTGGCTGAGTTCCAATCTCCTCCCGGAAAGCCTGCAAGGGTTTGAAAATCTCCTGAAATGTGAATGCCAGCTGGCCTAATTTCTTGGCCTTTCATGTTCACAGAGAACTTAACAATTTTTGCCTCAACAGTTTGGATCAAACCAAAACATAGGAGTGCTAATGCTATAGATAAACTTTTAAATTTCATGATTGCTTATTAGTTGTTTACAATAATCTTTTTGGTGATTGAATTTCCATTCTGCAAACTAATTTGAAGCAAATAAACTCCATATGGTAAGTTTGATACATTTACTTGAGCGCTATTAAATGCGTTAGTCATGAGTCTGCCTTGCATATCAAATATTTGAAGAGTGGAAGGTGTTTCTTGTAATCCACTTATAAATATATCGATTTGGCTAGGGTTAGGATAGATTAAGAGGTTCTCAAAAGCATGTAAATCCTTTATACCTGTTCCTGGATTGGATCCACCTACTTTAAACCCTGCAGAATAACTATATTGACAAGAAGGAGCTTTGGTAATTCTTACCACATATACCCCGCTATCCTGAATGTTAAAATCTTGCGATGTTGCGCCAGAAATAAGGTTTCCATTCAGATACCATTGGTAACTATCGCCTGCACTGGCGCTAAGTTTAGAACCATTTATGGATATGGTTGGTAGGGCAGGTGCGGCATTATCTGTATAACACTTATCGTATTTAAATGCTTGTGCTACTGAGCCTCCCATGGTTTTGCTCCAAAGGGTGGTGCCACTGGCATTGATTTCATAAATTACACCAGATATTGCCAAACAAACCAACATATTGCCATTAGGCAACTGTTGCGAGTTTCCCATATTGCTGGTATAACCTGTAGAAGCATGACGCTCGGTATAAGTAGCAGGTTCGAAGGCTGCACCTTCTGTGCGAGTATAATTATAGTTTACCCTAGGAGTAATAATTTGGTCTACCGCAGATTTATTAGAGGAAACACCGCGGTTATTAAATCCTACTAATCTGCCAGCATTTGGCACACCCTCCGGAATCCAATGTGCATCGTGCGTTACATTGAGAATCTTAGTTCCTGTGGCACCATAGGCGATAGGGTTACCCCAGCGGAATAAGAAATCGCCACCTTTGCCTGCATTTCCGCCAGTATGGCCAGCTGCTTCTTCGGTACTTGTACTATGGTCTATGATATACCATTCGTTTAAGTTATGCGAGCTTACTGATATTTGGTCTAAGATAGGATTGTAATCAATGCCATTCATATGAATCCAATCTTTAGATAAGTTGTAGTTGATGTTAAGCAGTTCTGGATGTGATAGTGCACTTGTATAATAATTTGGTTTAGTTGCATCGGTTGTTTGTAGCAAATGATCCCAAAACCTCCATTTCCAAACCACTTCGCCAGTAGTGGGGCCAGTTTGTTTTATTTCTGCGATATGTTCAGACCAAACCTCTCCATTATAGGTACCTCCTGCAGCAGCCACCTCGGCCGCACTATGTCTTTCGTAAGCTATCAGTAGTACATTGCCATTGGGCATCACATGAAAATCGTGGTGTGAACAATACTCTGTAGTGGAGTAAGTATAATCCCAAAGAATATTGCCAGCCCAATCCATTTTTATAAGCTGTCCACATATAGGACCGCCTGTGAAAGAGTTGCCAGTTTTTGCGATGGTTTTATACAAAAAACCGCCTGGTGCAAGGTAACTAGAGTAGCCTGTTTTATACCCAGGATGCGACCATGTTTTTACGATAGTTTGGGTGGTATCCATTAGGTAAGTAGAGGTAGAGCTTTGTGTGCTGTATAGGGTATAATCACCCCACTTTTGAGCACTCAGTCCAAATGAAACAATACTTAGAAGAAGGAGCAATTTAGTTTTCATGCGTAGATTAATTTAAATCAATATTAGCTAATTGTTAACTTTTCATCATTACTAATAGGTAAACCCTAATTTTTTTGAGGTGAAATAGGTGTTCAAAGAACGAGGCTATAATCCTTACTATTTACCTGTTTTTAATTACCTACAAATTCTATGGATTTACCTACATATCATACAATAAAGATTTTAAACGATAGCTTTGCTCAATGAATTTAAAGGCACTTCCCAAAATTTGGATACACCTCTTAGCGATATGTTTATTGCTGTCTTTGCCTTTTATTTTCTCTCCTCAAAGTTCATGGTTAGAAACCTTGTCAAAAAATCCGATGGCAAAAAAAGACTTGGTAATTTACCTGCTTTCTATAGGGTTTTTCTATTTACATTACCTATGGTTATTGCCAAAGTATTACTACCAGAAAAAGAGATTAGCTTACTTTATCATCGTACTTTTTGCTTTGCTAGCAATACTCCTATTACCAGAGTTAATGCACCACCACCCCAATGGTGTTGGCCATCATAGACCACCCCATTTGCACAATGAAATGGGAAGAAAACATGGCCCGCCCTGGATTTTTAAGTTGCGCACTGGTATGGCCATGTTCTCACTCGCATGGGCACTTTCTTTTTTACTGAGCTTAACAAAAAGGTTAGAGGCATCAGAGAAAATGAAGCAAAAAGCCGAATTGGCTAATTTAAAATCCCAAGTAAATCCACATTTTTTATTTAATAGTTTAAACACCATTTATGCATTGGCTATTAGTCAGTCTGAACAAGCTGGAGATGCGGTTTTAAAACTATCAGGTATCATGCGTTTTGTGTTAATGGAATCAGAAAAAGAAACCGTTTCTCTTTCTAAAGAAGTTGAATACTTACAAGACTATATAGCCTTGCAGAAATTGCGTTTAGGCGAAGAATTTAAGGTGCAGTTTAGCATACAAATAGAAGACGAAAACACCCAAATTGCGCCTCTGCTATTTATCCCATTGGTAGAAAATGCTTTTAAACATGGCGTAAGCCAAGAAGATATACACCCCATTGAGGTAAAGTTGACGGTTCAAAATAAGCAACTAAGCTTTACAACCTCTAACAAAAAGGTAAACAAAACATTCATAAACGATTATCCAGGCGGACTAGGATTAGAGAATCTTAGGCAAAGACTGATGCACCTGTATCCTAATAATTTTAGCTTAGATGTAACAGAAAATAACGAGTTTTACAATGTTAATTTAAACATACACCTATCATGATAAAAGCCATTGCATTAGATGATGAGCCGCTTGCATTAGGAATCATAGAAAAGTTTTGCACTAAATCGGGTGAAATTGAACTTTTACAAACATTTACAAAGCCTGCAGAAGCTGAACAGTTTTTAAGAGAAAATACAATTGATATTATTTTTTTAGACATACAAATGCCTACTAAAACGGGGATAGATTTTGCTAAATCTATCCCAACTGGTGCCCATATCATTTTTACCACGGCCTTCTCTGAATACGCAGTAGAAGGATTTAACCTAGAAGCAAGTGATTACTTATTAAAACCATTTAGCTTTGCTCGGTTCGAACAGGCAATTAAAAAGACTATTAACCTTATTAAGCTAAAAAGTAAAGAATTGGATGAGGGCGAAAAGGTACTTCAAATAAAAGCAGATTATACTTTATACCATATACAGTATAAAGATGTGCTCTATTTTGAAGGTTTTGATGATTATGTGAAAATACACCTTCAACACCAAAAGCCAATCGTAGCTCGAATAACCTTAAAATCCTTAACAGAAAAATTTACCTCAGATTACTTTTTCCGCGTGCATCGATCTTTTATAGTTCCCTTTCACCGCATCACAAGTTACAGAAACAAACACCTAAGTGTTGCTGATAAACTAATCCCTGTAGGAGGTGCTTACCAGTTAATTGTAGAAGAACGACTGCAAAAAGCCAACTAACGAATAGGTAATGATACGATAAAAGTGGAGCCTCGGTTAATGACACTTTTTGCACTTAATTGGCCTCCTAAAGCTTTTGTAAATTCTTTACAGAGCATTAATCCAATCCCCGACCCCACCTCGCCTTTTGTACCTGGCTTACTCATCACTCCTGTATTGGATTGCAAAATTTCTTGAATCACCTGTTCACTTAAGCCAGCACCTTTATCACTTATCGAAATCTCTACTTTATTGGCTTTTTCATCAAGAAAAATATCAAACCCAATGCTTGTATTAGGTTGGGTAAACTTAATGGCATTACTCAATAAGTTTCGAATGATTACCGTAAGAAATGCAGGATCGGTTTCAATCCATACCTCTTTACTTGAATGGCTATTTGTAAACAAAACCTCTAAACCTTTACCCTCTAATTGAGCGGTTAGTTGACGTTTAATTTCTGAAGAAATAAATGCGATGTTAACGGGTACTTTTCGAGGCAATAAACCTTCATCCATGCTACTTCGTGCCCAATTAAGCAAGTTGTCTAACATCACTTTTAGGTTACTTAAGGTATCACCTACTTGGTTGCTATATTTTATGAGCTCCTCTTGGGTAATATCTTCTTCTTTATATAACTCTAACAGCTTAGAAAGTGCGCCAATAGGGCCTCTTACGTCATGAGCTACAATTGAAAACAACTTGCTTTTTTGCTCATTAAGTGCCTGCAAATTCTTAGCTTGTGCCTCAATTTTTGCATTCTTTTCACTTAAGTTTTTATTATAGCGTACCTGTAAATAATACAATACTACACCTAGCACAATGAGCAAAGAAAATACACCTAATATAAATAGGTTTCTTTCTTGTTCTTTCTCTAATTCAACTAATTTATAGGCATTGTCTTCTATCAAATATCTATCAGAGTTAAATGCCCTTAGCCTAGTATGTAACCTATCTTGGTCTTTAACTATGATATCGTAAAAGTCTTTAAAATGATTCCTCGAGTGCTCAATATTACCAGACGCCAAAGCAAGCATACCTAACCTATAACTCATTTGAAAGGCAAAATCATTTCTGTAATCTATGTCATTTGTTCCCACTTTATTCAGCAAAATTTTTGCTGTATCTAAATAGGCCTTAGCATGTTCAACCTGATTTTTCCCTATTTGTATGTCTGCTAATGCAAACAAGGCACTGATACTGCTTCCTACTTCTTTATTCTTTCGAGAATTCTGATAATCTTTAATGAGCAATGCCTCTGCTTCGTCATAATCACCCTCTTTTAACTTTAGCATGGCCAAATTACCAGAAATAATGCCCTCCCAAACTTCGCTTCCCATTTCCTGCGCCCGCTCTAGTCCCTTTAAGAAATAACGTTCTGCTCTGGCATAATCTTCTTGATGATAAAACATTAACCCAAAAGAGTTTGCATTTACAGTAGCATATAGTTTTCCTGTTTTTTCTAAATTTTTAAAGCCGATCTTATTGATTAATTGCTCAGCCGCTTCATACGATTTTCTACCCTCTTCTACCATGTCATTGGCATACTGATAATGCGCAATCTCTACGTTAAACCTAACCAAATCACTGATCCTATTGGTGTTCGATAGCCTTTTACGAGCTTCACTAATCTTTTGTTCGAATGTGGCAGTATCTTTTCTATTTCCAGCAATATAAATCTCTATCAATGATAATAAATAGTCTAAATCATTGTAGTGAGGATAGCTTGCTATTGTCTTTTGAAGCAGCGTTTGAAGTGTTAATGCGTCATTTAATGAAATTTCTGACTTAGAAATTTTAATGGACAGGTCGCTCACATAAACCGCCAATGAATCTTTATCCTGAGAGCCATCTATCTTTTGGATGGCATGTATTTGACCTATTACACCTGCTCCTTGCAAAGGATCTATTGATTGACACCATGCTAAATTTACTGATAAGATCAGTATGAAAGATGTAATGATTTTAACAATCCTTTGCCTCATGATCATACAGCAAGCTAACATATGCGAATCATTTTTTTGTATAATTATTTCATCTAAAAAAGGAAAATAGTGCTTTTTGCTTTCCTCATTTAAGCATTTGATACCCATAGTAAATCACCTTTACCCTTATCATTCCTTCCTTTTAAAGCCTATCTACAACTAAATAGAACAACTCATACAAATAACCCTAAGAAAGATTCAAATAAAAAGGGGCAATTAGAATGATCTAATTGCCCCTTTAATTAACTTAGAAATCTCAATTATTCCTTGATGATTTTCTTATAAGTGTCCATTCCATTGATGCTTACTTTAACAGTATAGAAACCATTAGGTAAGCTTGCAATATTAAGATTTACATCATTGTTTAACGGAGAAGCTGTTAATACTTCTTGACCCAAAGTATTGAAGATTACTACACTTTGAATATCCTTTAAAGCATTAATCGTTAATGATGTGCTGGCAGGATTTGGATACACACCAACTACTTCTTGCTCAATAGCGTCGATACCTACAGAAGGTTTTTTGCTAAATAAGATATTATCTACATAAATAATAGAAGTACCTGTTGGAGCGCTTGCAAAAATAAGTTGGGCAATGTTTGCCTTAGAGGTTAATCCAGTCATTCCTGCAATCGAAGCAGAAATATGATTCCAACCATTTAAAGTAGGTGTTACAGTAGTTTCATGTTCTTTGTCGTCACCACCACCAAAAGCACCGTCAGCACCAAAATCTACTAATTTAAATCTTAATGCAGTAGAGTTAGGTGTCCATACGTCAAATTCAAAAGAATCCATGGTATTGATGTTGATTTGGTTAGCAATCATTTCGATTCCAACAAAATCTAAAGCTGAATACTTCTTAATATCATCTGAACCAATTTTGATATCAGCTAATGTGGCAGCAGACCAAGAAGTTCTCCAAGTATCCACAGTTACATTTGTGTAGACATTGCTAAATAAAGAAATTACATCAGCAGCTTGTTTGGTTGGGGCTGGAGCGGCAACAGTTGGTTCAGCCAATACGCTAGCTTTACTGAACATGATGTTATCAACATAGATGATAGAAGTACCTGATGGTACACTTGCAAAAATAAGTTGTGCAATGTTCGACTTGGTTGTTAGGCCAGTAAAATCAGAAATAGGCACTGCAATGTGGTTCCAAGCATTTAATGTAGGCGTTACACTAAGTTCATGCTCTTTATCGTCACCACCGCCAAAAGCACCATCGGCACCAAAATCTACTAACTTAAACTTAAGGGTGGTTGAATTTGGTGTCCATACGTCAAATTCAAATAAATCCATTGCACTGATATTAATTCTATTGGTAACTGTTTCAATACCAACATAATCTAAACCAGAATACTTTTTAATATCGTCTGAACCAATTTTAACATCAGTAAGAGTAGCTGCAGACCAAGAGGTTCTCCAGGTATCTACATTTACATTGGTATAAGCGTTGCTAAATAACGAGATTACATCTGCAGCTGGTTTTGTTGGAGCAGTTGCACCCACAGTTGGTTCTGGTAAAGCACTACCCGCATTAAAGGTAATGTTATCAAAGTAAGAAACTGTTGTATCCGTTCTATCGGCAGTACCAGGAACAAAGTCTAAGAAAATTACAATTTGAGTAATGTCTGTTGCTTCTGGTGTACCAATTTTTGAGGTGAAATTAAATGTTAATTCTTCCCACTCATTGATTTTAGTGTTTGACACCTTAATCTCTGGAATAGCTGAATTGTCATTCTTAACGAATTTAATTCCAACATCGCTAATCTTGCTTTTGTAAACCATCATTTTAACAACGGCATTTGATGGGGTAAGCGTGAATGTTCCAATTCCTCCAGAACCTTTAATAGACTCGCAACCTGCCCAAGGTTTACCACCTGGCAGAGCAGTGAATTTTGCCACTTTGCTAGAGGTGTTTGGAGCCACAGCACTTGGGTTGTTCACAATTTCTAATGTTGGATTAGCGGCATTTTCAAAGGTAGTCCATGTCCAACTTGCACCTTGTCCACCAGTTTCAAAGTTAACTGGCGCGTTTTGAGAAAATCCAATACTTGCTAGAAGCAGGAATAGATTTGTAGTAATGATTTTTTTCATGTTTTGATTGTAATTATTAGGTTGATTATTTATTTAAGTTATAATGTTCAAAGTTACTTATTCTACTAACAATTTTAAAGTTCAAAGAGTTTTTATTGCCATTTTATCCGGTTTTAGCTAACACTAATTTTGGTGTTCTATCTTTTCTAAAAACACCCCAATGTTTTTCAGGCTCCATAGGGTCTGCAGAACCCTTCCATTGCTCATCAAATGCCTCAAAAAAGAAGGTAAGAACACTGTTTTTTTCAGACCATTCCATCAAATCTTCGTAGTAAATTTTCTGATTTTCTTCATTAACATGCTCCGTATGAATTCCTCTTCCATGCGAGTTTGTTGCCCATCCTGCTTCGGTAATCACTACAGGTACTCCAGCAAACTGACTCGCAACAGCATAGTAGTTATTAATAGAATATTCAACTGCCTCATGGATATGTTTGTATTCCCAAACAGGATATGTATGAATGGATATAAAATCAAGGTAGCTTACCAAAGGCTTGAGGTAATTGAGCCATGGAACATAATTCTCGCAAAAAGTGATGGGTTGTTTGATATGTTGTTTTACTTTTTTAGCAAACTCAATCACACGTTCAACAGGAACAAAATGGTCTGTCCAATCTACACACGCTTCATTTCCCAAAGATACAGAAAATACAATTTCAGGATATTGGTTAGCCCAATCAATGAGGCGCTCAATAACAGTATTATTAGCAATCACATTTTCTTTCAGGCGCTCCTCTTCATAAACTCCGCCATTCCAAGGACAACCATGGTTGTTCATTTCGGCCACAATGTAGGCGCCAAGCATCACTTTAAAGTCTAACTTTTCGCTTTCTATTACCTTAATAACCCTTAAGGCATGTTCATCACAATCATACAAGCGAAGGTATTTCCAATGAGGCTCAAGAAGTAATAAGTCTTCCTTTATCTCTTCATAAGAAGGGGTTATTCCGCCTGGTTGTTGTCCATCTCTAAAACCCGAATAACAAATAGCTTTAGCAAAAGGTAAATTATATTGCTTAAAAAAATCCGTCATTAATATTTTATTTTTTCGTTTTTGTCCCAAAGTCCCCAATATGCGCCAACATCGCCTTCTGGCCCTACCTTCCAAGACTCATCAAATGAGGCAAAATAAAAACTCTCTATGTTATGGGCATGGCACCAATTCTGGCAATCAATAAAATAACGCATAGCATTTTCTTTTGTAGCCACAGAGGCTTTAAAAGCCCCTCCTTCACTTGGCCAACCCGTTTCAGTAATAATCACACGTTTGCCTTGGCCAGCATGTTTAGCAGATTCAAACATACTTTTCATGTGATCAAAAGAATACTCTATCGGGCATCCTTCCCAATATGGATAACAGTTGGTTAAAATAACATCACAAATTTCTGTAATTCTTGGTCTGTGCGAAAACTCATAATAAGCATCTACATACCCAACAGGAATATGAGGTATTGCCTCTTTAACTCTTTGGATATATGCTAAGAGTTGCTCTTCGGTTAAGTCTTTTCTATACATCACCTCATTTCCAACAGCAGCCACATCCACCAAGCCTTCCTTTGCCATTGAAATTAAACCTTCAATTTCTCTTTCGTTTAACTCTAAATCATCACCTAACCATGCGCCCACCAATGTGTTCATTCCATGCTTTTTTGCTAGCCTAGGAACATGTTCATTACCTTCAATGCAAGAAAATGAACGAACCCACTTTGCATAAGGCTTTAAAATACTGATGCGTCTTTCTACCTGAGCTTCAGTGATAATAGAACCTGGTTTTTGTCCATCCTCATAAATGCTAAAACAAATACCATGCATTCCTCTTTGAAGTGTTTTGTGCCATAAACTTCTTAACTCATCTTCTTTAAGTTCCGAATAGTTAATCCAAACAGTATCTTGTCCATTTGCTTGTTGCGAATGATGATACTGCTTCTGATTTTCTGCATTAAAATAATGACCTTCTCTGAATGACATATGATATAAATTATTTTTTATACTTAAATTTCTCGTTCTTATCCCATAAACCCCAAGAAGTTCCTAGGGTTCCTTCTTGTTCAATTTTCCATGATTCATCAAAAGAAGAAAAATGAAACATTTCAATATTGTTTTGCATTGCCCATTCTTGAGATACAATAAAATATTTCATCGCATTTATCTCTGAAGGTACAGCCCCCTCAATCGTTTCTCCAATACTTGGCCATCCTGTTTCAGTAACCATCATCCTTTTACCATTGCTTACCGCCTTAGTTACTTCAAACATATTATGAAGGTAAGACATGGTATAATCAATAGAAACACCTTCCCAGAAAGGATAGAAATTACATAAGATTACATCACAGGCATCCACCAGTTTTGGTCTTTCTATAAATTGATAGTATGCATCTACATAACCCAATTCGATATCACTTGGTATTGCCCTCTTTACCCGCATCATGTATTCTATTATATCGCTCTCCGAAAGCTCTTCTCTTAGCAAGACTTCATTACCCACCACTGCGATATCAACTAATCCGAGATTTGTTAGTTTAATTAAAGCATTAATTTCTCTCTCGTTTCTTTCTTTATCATGGCTGATCCAAGCGCCTACCATGGTTTTAATTCCCTTTTGCTTAGCAATTTCTGGAATCAACTCATTTCCTTCTGTACAAGAAAAACTTCTGATCCATTTTGTATGAGGAGCAACTATGTCTATGCGTCTTTGTATTTGTTTAGCAGTTAAAGTATCTCCAATTTTTTGACCTTCGGTATAAGCACTAAAGCATAAGCCATTGACGCCTTGCTTAAACACCTCAGAAAACTTCACTGCAATTTCAGCCTCACTTTTCTTGCTATAATCAATTCCATTGATAATGTTTAAATTGTTGTTCTTAAGCAATGAATTTAATTTCCCCTGTAAATATCCAGAGCTCTGTTTCATAGTGGGTTTTTTTCTCTTATCAAGAAGACTTCTTACTTCTCTGGCTTTGGCTTCATCTATATCATAATCTTTCATGGCCCACAATGCAGACAATGTTCCTAAGATAGGTATGCCAACAAAGAAAATTCTTAGCCAAAACATTGTTTCATCTGTTTGAGAAGGAGCATTTGATTGAAAACTAACCAAAGAAAGAATCAAGCCACTGATTAAACCGGCCACTGCTGTTCCAAACTTTACCATCCACCAATAAATAGCACCTAAACTTCCTTCTCTTCTTTTACCCGTATTTAGCTCATCAATATCTATCACATCAGATGTCATAGACATCATTAATGTAAACAAACTCCCAATACCAAATGAAAAGAAAGGAAGGGCAAAAAGAAAAAGATAAGGCTTTCCGGGTACAAAAAGTATAAAGAGTAAGATGTAACCAATTATAGAAATACTTTGAGAAAGCAAAAATGCCTTCTTTTTTCCCATTAGTTTAGACATTCTAGCTACTATCGGTATTACTAAGACAGTCGTAATAATCGCGCCTATGCTACCAAACAATGTTGGCCATAAGCCAAATCCATCTTCATTGCCTTTAAATAAATAGTATTTGATAATAAAGTACGAAAAACCTGCGGTTGTTTGAAATGCATTAAAAATTAAAAAAGTGGCAATACAAATTTTTCTAAAAGGCTTAATTTCTACCGATGCTTTTAGACCTTCTTTAATTTCTCCAAAACTATTGAGAATGCCTTTTAAATCAATAGGGCTATAGTTTTCGTTTAAGGTAGACTTACTAGGAATAAAAAATGCTGGAATAGCTGCTAAGATTGAACATCCAATGGCAACATATATAGATAAGGTTCGAACCGCAACCTCACTGGAGGGAAACAATGTTTTATCAGCCATAATCACCCAAAACCAAGGAGCTATTACCCAAGCCAATTGACCTATGAGTTGCGAAGTAGCCATGATATTTGTCCTCTCATGAAAATCATCACTCATTTCATAACCCATGGCTACGTAGGGAATACTGAAAATAGTAAGACCCGAATAAAAAATCAATGAGATACCTAGAAAGAAAATAAAATTATACATGACTCCATTATCTATGTATAGTTGCCACATTAATGCAAATGAAATACCTAAAATAATGGCACCCAACAGAACATATTGTCGTCTTCTTCCCCATTTAGATTTTGTGTTATCACTCACATAACCCATTATAAGGTCGAATAATGCATCATAAAATTTCGGAATAAAGTAAGTTAGTCCAAGTAATAACCCACTAAATCCAAGCTTTTCTACCAGCACAACTGTAAATATTCCAATCATGGCAGGAAACATTTGATTGGCAAGCATTCCAAGTCCAAAAGCAACTTTTTGCCCAAATGGAACTTTGTTTGATAAATTTTGATTGGACATACTTAGTTTAAAGTTTAATAATGATTGTTTGTAATGCTTTTGAATTGATAGTAACCTGTTTTACTTGGTTCTTTAAACGAATAGATACATTATATTTCTCCTCCGTTGGGTTAAACAAAGCGATGGCAATAGTTCCATCTGGATTTTGCACCGCAGTTGACATAAGCTCTTTATGATTCAATGAACAACCTATTCTTACCGCTCCAGGACGCATAAATTTACTAAAATGCGCCATCACATAATACATTGGCGTAAAATAAACTTCGTCTTTTTCTGGATCTACAATTACAGGTGCCACACACCAATTTTTGAACCAATTAGGCCCACCCTGTGTATCCAACACCATGTTCCAATCAACCCAACCATCTACATAGTTGTTTAAACAGCCAATGATATCTGTGGCATACCTATTTACAGGCGCATATTTAGGATGTAAATAACGATCCTTTTCGCTGGCCCAATCCCATCCCCAATCTGTAGCCTCTTTTTGCCAATACCATTTATCATCTTTCCATTTCGGCACTTCTGCATCAATACAGCCTTCCGTTTCAATTAAATGCTTGGTAGGTGCCTTTTTGTGAGCATACTGCAAGGCATCTGGGAAATATTCATACGTACTTTCATACCAATGAATGGCTGTTCCTGCAAAATATTTTGATGATTTCTCATCTCGATACATTTCATCTACCCATTCTGGTAAACCAGCTCTATTTTGATCGTATCCAAAAATTTTAACGTTACCCCAACCATCCTTTTCAAGCTTTGGACCTAGATGATTCTGAACAAAATCAGTCATTTCTTTGGGTGTAAATAAGGTGCTTTCCCAATTATTGCCATTCCCATGCGGTTCATTAATTACTGTCACTCCCCAAATGTCAATGCCTTCATTTTTATAAGCCGATAAATATTTAGAAAAATACAAGGCAAAAGCATCTTGATAAGCTGGCAACAATTTGCCTCCAACATAATTTTTATTATCTTTCATCCAAGGTGGAGCTGTCCAAGGCGAGGCAATTATTTTAAATCCCTCTTTAGATATTTTTTGCGCTTCCAAAATCATTGGAATTAAATCGCTTTTATCATCCTCAATACTAAAATGTTTTAGGTCTAGGTCATTCTCTACTTTAGCATAGGTATAATTACTCAATGAGAAATCACAAGAGGCCATATGGGTTCTAGTTAAAGAATAACGTGCACCAGTCTCACCAAAATAAGCTTGCAAAATCTTATTACGATTTTCTTGGCTGAGTTTGTTTAGTAAATAGGAAGAAGCCTCTGTAAAAGATCCACCAAACCCTGTAATCATTTGAAATTTTTCATCCGGGTTAATTTCAATGTTTATGGATTTTTCAGCTGCTTGAAACTCCTTTACTAAGGTAAGTGAATGACCAGCTTCGGAGGTTTCGTATACATTCATAGTCATTTCTTTTTTACATGAACCTTGAATAAAAACAATACCCATCACCGCTATTGAAAAGAGATGAAAGTAAGAGAAATATTTTTTAGCGTTTTTCATACTTATCATGATTTCTATGGCAGTTCAACAGTATTAAGTAAATCTACCTTATTACCTTTAAAGGTCTTTTCAATTGCCCTTCCATCTCGGGTCAAACCTTTAAATTTACCTTGATCAAACAAATCCCATAAAGCAAATTTGGCTTTGCCATCTAAGGTGAACAACCCAAAATGATTTTCAGAACCATTAGGGTTATTTGCATCTTTCCATATTTCATCAAAAGCTTCAAAATAAAAGCAACTAATTTGCTCATTATTTGCCCATTGGCGCATTAATTGGTAATATCTACCTGATTTATATTCGTCGCATGCCCTCGAACCTTCTTTTCCATAAAAACCATCAGATTGAGACGCCCAACCGGTTTCACCTATATGTATAGGCTTATTAATGCCTATGGATTGCATATAATTTTTCACACCTTGATACTGCGCTTTGGCATAATTAAGCGATCGAATCATCAGCGAATCAACTTTTTCCTCTTTACTTAAACCCTTTTCACTTGCGTTCAAACCCCAAAATGCAGGATTATAATGCGTATCATGCATTGGATAAGTATGCATTGAAACATAATCAACAGCTTGATATAATTTCTCTAAGTCTGCTACATGATAAGAAGTATCTCCACCACCCCAAGATGCAAAATTGTCAGAAGAAGTAATCCATAAATCTTTAGGCAACTTGCTATCTGATTTTAACTTTTGCAAATGGGTTACCCATTTTAAAATAATCTTTGGTGCCACATAATAGCTAGTGGCCCATTTAACCATAGCCTCATTTCCTACAGCGATAATTTTAATAATTTCTGGATATTGACTTGCTAATTTAACTGCGCGCGCTACCTCTTCTGCATTGGCTGTTTCACTTTCCTTTTCATGATTAGGAGGAAGATTTGTCCAAGCATTTTCACAATCTATCCATACACCAAGCATGACATACATTTCAAAATTTGGATCCTCGTGTTTTAAGTCTGATATGGCTTCTAATAAGTTGTTAATCTCTGCATACTTGGTGTTGTAGGTACGTACAATTTTAACACCGGTAGCACTTATTAACTTCATATCCTCCTTTATTTGCGCTATGGTAGGTTGTGAATCTCTTGTATTCATTCTATACCCGCCATAGCATAATGCCAAATAATTAGAATCTCCAAGAATCTCAGCCGCTGATTTGTTTTTCGTCATGCTTTTATTGTTACCCGAACCATTCTGTGAACCGCAAGAAGACAGCATAACATAAATTAACAAACTAAATATTAAACTAAGTTTAGACATTATGTTACTTTAAAATAGATTCTTTTAAATAAACTACTATGGAACCAACCTCACCTGTTCTATTAAATATTTGAGCACTTGTTTCTTGATCCAATGCAGTAGATTGCTGTTTGATTACCGTGCCATCCTGCTTGGTAATTTCCAATGAAATCTCATTTGCCAAACTATAAACCACTGGCACCTGACAAATGGTAAAACACAATGACCCTGCTGCAACATCCATCGAGATTGCTTCTTTATTTATGGTAACATATTGAAAAGTGTTTTTCTGTGTTGTAAACTCATCCCTTTTCAATAGACATGGATTAAAGTTTAAACAACCATTTTCAACAAAAACACCTAACTCCCCAAACCTACTAAGAATATCTTCTTTCACCTGACCAGTCATTCCTGGCTGCTGGGCGCCTTTTGTTGCTGGGGTATGCGAATACGGGTCGGTTGGGAATGCTCCATAAAGCGAAGGAGATTTATGCACTCCAATACCAGCATTTATTTCATAGTAATGCTCTAAAAGCTTACCAATTACCTCAGCAGACTCATTGCTATGTATGGCTTGTAAACTTACCTCTTGTACAGCCAATTGTAACTTAGAAACCATATGCCAATAAATTGAGCCCAATCCTTCGTAGCCGTAAAAGGTGCCTGATCTGCCAGTAAATGATTTGTGGTCGAACACCAATTCAAAAGTATCCAATAACATTTGACGTTCATTTTGAATAAGCTGACCATATTTTGAAGTATCTAATTTTTCAATGGCTTGTTCTAAATCTCCGGCATTCTTAAAATTACCGTTAAAGTGATAATCTCCATTAATGTCCTTCTCAATTAGCGATCTATCACAATCTTTTAACATTACTTTTAAAAGCTCTGATTGGTCTACAGCACTTTGGGGTATTTTATTTTTTTCTAGGAACTTTGGAAGCTTTTTATCCGGATAAAGCAAATAACTGTATTGATCAGGTCTAAACAAGGCACTGCGTTTCATGCTATCCAATAAACTTAATGCCTCCTTTGAAGTAAGGTATCCAGCGCTAAGCACAGCTACTTGACCTTCCAACATTTCGTTCAGATAGGTGATTGTAACCTCCTTGTTGTTTTTAAAACTCATTAAGTTATAGGCATGATACATATTATCTTCACGCTTATTGGCGCGAATCGTATGCTCTGTAAATGCGATGCTCAACTTTATAAATTCTTTTAACCTGCGATAAGAGATGGTTCTTTTCTCTCCCCAAAAGGTCTGTTTATAGATAAGCGTTCTATATTCACTTCCTGCCTCTCCTAGGCTGTCAAGTATCAGCTTTCTTTGTTCATCATTAATACTACCATTTAACAACGCCGCATGCTCTTCTAAGGTTGAATGAATCTTTTTAAAGAATATAATCAGTTCATTAGAAAGTGCTACACGCTCTTCGGTTGTTTGCTCAACCAGTTTATTAAAGAATACAAGAAATCTTCTTAAATAACATAAGGTAACCATCGAAACACCATTTCCTACTAATGCATTATTGGCATCATTCCATTCTGGCCTTTGAGTATTCATCCAAATACCACCTTCAGGAATAAAATTTGACAGCTTAGATAGCACACTCGCAAGAATCTTTTCAATGAAGTTTACATGGTATATATTATCATTTTGAGCCAACAATAGCGTGGCATCGGAACCTAAAACTTCTCTATCCTTTCTAATCTTAGCATCTAATTTCTCGTCAAATTCGATGGTATCCTTGGCATTCTTAACAATGTCTTTGTAACTTTTAATCTTGTATGGAACATTTGCATAAACAAATATCTCATCTGCAAACTCATTGCTTAATCTACCTGGGTAACACTTTTCATTTATCTCCAATAACTTTAGTAAATAAATGATTTGATGATCTCCCCAATAGCCGATATAAGACCAAGGATTATCTGGCTCTACCGTTTCCCAATCAAATCCACCTTTGGTTAAGCGATAAGGGTTATATCCATCAAAAGTGGTGGCATTTAAAAACTTATGAATCATGCTTCGCGTAAACGAAGGAAATGAAATAGATAAGGCCTCCCAATTTTGAAAAATATCGCGCCAGTTTCCTTCATAATCTAAAATTTTTGAATGGTCTACTGCACTTCTTGTATTAATAGAAAACTTATTCCATGGCCTACTTGGATCACCATGTCGTCTGCTAAACTTTAAGGGCAGGTATTCAATACAAAGCCTTTTAAAATCCTTATCATCGGTACTTGAGTATAATTTCTCTAAATCAAAAACCGTAAAAGTTTCATTTAAACTTTCAAGCAAATGTTTATGTTTTTCATATACTAACTTGTTAGCTTGGGCAATTGATTTAATTAAATCCCACCTTTCGATTTGGTAATTAAAGTCGAATATACCTCCTCGCATGATGTTAAAAAGCGTATTAGAAAAATGCCTAGTATCTCTAAAAACATCATTGGATAACTGCATTCCATCCGAAGATGCGTTTAGCTCTATCAATCGTTTTGACCCAAGCGCTATATCATCTGTTAATTGCTGCTCAAGTTGATGATTATTTTTAATATCATGAATGAGTTTTACAACATTAGCCTGTGTTTGATTAACATCAGCAACAATGCGCCATTGCTTGCTTTCTCCTGCAGACAATTTAATTTTCTTACTTACAAAATAAGCACCACGCTCGGCTTTCACATCTGTTTCTTGTGTTAAAGGAAGACCCTTTCTAAATGCATCGAGTTGCAAAGAAGAAACCAAATACAAGGGATTTTCTAGACCTAGCGACCAAGCAATATTAGCCATTAGCGCTTCGCTTGGTTCAGCCTTATCTACTATAATAGCACTTAGGGCAAAAATACCCATGCCAGAACTTGGGTCAAGCTCATTTCTTTTATAGGCATCTACAAGAATGCTGGTTGAGTTTTGCAAATCGCTTCCCACCCCATCTGGCATAATATTCTGGATTCCATCTAAAATATTTATGGTAAGCTCGTTTCCTCCATGGTTTGTCAGAGTAGATTTGCGCACAAATCCATAAATATTACTTGAATTCCATTCATATCTAAAGGTTAAACCAAAATTATGATTTACCTCTTCGAAAATTATTTTGTTGCCAATTGAATTTTTATAAAGGTTTCGAGTAGTGTCAAACGAGCTATCATTGCGATCAGAAAATGGCTCCCAAATAAATGTCTCACCCTTATCAATAATTTGAAATATCGACTTAGATCCGGTAGTATCGTATGATTCGGTGATTTTATCTGCAGTATAATAGGGAAACAACGCATGTTCAGCATTCTTTCTACCCGCAGAAAGTCCTCCGTTACTAGATATAAACATCCAATGATGGGAGTCGCTTACAATACTCATAAAAAACGGCCTCATGGCATCATGATGAGAGATACAAAAAAAGTCTTCGCCTTCTATACTCAGCCTCTTTATTTCCACTAAAGATTCTTTCTCTATTTGTTTTTGAACCGACATGGTGATTTTCTATTCCTTTATGTTTTATTATTCTGATACTAATTAATTTTCGATTTACTTCTCTTTGTATGCCCTTACATAATCAATGGTCATAGAGCCAGGAAATGGTGTGTTTTCATTTGGTGGCCCAACAAAACTTCCTCCCACAGCAATATTCATGATAATAAAAAATGGCTGATTAAAAACCCACTCTCCTGGAACTTCTGAAGGTGTAATTCTTCTATACAAATAATTGTTTACAAAAAAGTCGATCTTACTTTCATTCCATTCTACTGCATACGTGTTAAAGTTAGCATCAAATCTATCGTTCTGAAGGATAAATGGAGTGGTAATGGCTTGCCCACCAGAATAGCCTGGGCCGTGAATAGAGCCATAAGTGGTATTAGAGAATTTTCCTTTTTGCTCCATGATATCAATTTCTCCGCATTGAGGCCAACCTACGCTGGTAATATTATTCCCAAGCATCCAAAATGCTGGCCACATACCAGCTCCTGTAGGAGTTTTAATGCGGGCTTCTACCTTACCAAATTGGTGGGTAAACAAACCTTGTGTTTTTACACGGGCAGAGGTATAACTACCATTGCTATTTTTAATTGCTGTAATGACAAGATTGCCTTTTCCGTCTAACGAAACATTTCTTGGGTTATTGGTATAAGTTTGAAGCTCATTATTTCCCCAGCCGTTCTGACCAGTACCCAAATCATATGTCCATTTAGTTGCATCTGGCGCAGTACCAGAATCGCCCTCAAACTCATCACTCCAAACCAATTCAAAATTTCTTTCTGGTAGCTTCTGAATTGGTTCAACCTTACAGCTTGCTACCACCATAGCTATGATAGCCATTAATATTATTTTATTTGAATGTTTCATTGTCTTAATTTTTTAAAATTTCTAAATTACTGCTTGTAGAAATAGATGTTATCTAGAATAAAATTAGGACCGCCCGTAACGATAATAGCGCCTAAGTTGCCCTTTTGGTTTAAGATGCCTCCGTTAAGAGGAATATCAAATGATTTCCAAACACCAGTTTGAAATCCAGATAAGGTGGTTCTAAGATCCCTGTCATCTCCCATAGGATTTCCAGTATTTACATCTGTTTCTATGGTTTTATTTGCTCCTATATCTCTAATCTGAATACCAATAGTGGTTGAAGCATTCTCTACATAAGCATCAATATGCAAAAAGCCTAAGGTAGAAGCGTCAATTGGGTTCTCGGTAAACATAATACCTGTATAATTATTGTTACTGTATTGAGCCACCTTCCCTGTACTGGTAGTTAAAATCTCTGTTATAGTAGTAGAGCCTCCAAAACCTGGCGTAAAATTACTCACAGTAGCATCGGTATAAGCATCACTAAAAATCGATTTTACATTCGCTGCAGGCCTGTTAGGTACAGGTGCACCCACTAAATCGCCTTTACAATCCAAAATAAGTTTTCCTTTGGCAGGTACGCCATGTACAGTGGCTGTAATTTCTGATGTTCCAATAGCCAGTGCTGTTACAAGTCCTCTATCAGAAACCGTTGCCACCGTTGGATTAGAACTGATAAAGTCGTAATACGCAGCAGATGAAATAACCCTCACATCTTGCCCATTTACTAAATTATAAACATGGGTCAATCCTGTTATATTAAGGGTTGAACCGATAAATGATTTTACCGTATTTGTTAGTCCATTTAATATGGTAGAGTTTGGTTTACCCACTGTACCCAGTTTCTCAAATTTAATCTCATCAAACCAAAGAGTATAACCTAAACCATTTGTAGCTTGAGTGCCCGCTGCAAACCAAAAAACACCTCTCTCATTCACAAGTTTTGAGGGGTCTGGTATGGGAATAATAACTTTTGTCCAATTAGTGCCCACATTGGTATTTTGCAAGGTAACTTGATATTTATCTCCCAAGTAGTCTATGCCATATCCAACATCACCCAATATGGTTCCAGTAGAACCTTTCACATAAAAAGTAAGCGCATCATAGCCAGTGAGGTTTCTTCCTGTGCCATCAATTCTAAAGATGGCTCCAGCATAGGTTCCTGTTGGATCTGTATTATTAGGCACATCAATTCTAATTGAAGCATCACTATTATAACCAACTTTGGTATCTACCGAAAAAACATCTGGCTTTGCGTCTGCAAACGGGAAGTAAAAGTTCGATCCTAAGCCAATAAAATTATCAGTAAAAATCTCTCCCGTTGTTGGAAAGGTTGGCAAAACAGCGTCATCAGACAATTTTCTTTCACAACCAAATTCAAAAATTAGCAACGTAGCCAATAGACTAATGAGTATGGGTTTTTTAGTTAAACTATTCATCGTTTTATGTATTAATACGTACTGAATTTTATTAATTATTGATATTTATTTGGGTGTATATTCTCAACTCCCACTCGTTTCCATTAGGAAAACCAATTGCATTAGGGTCGGGAACCATCACACCACTGCTGTTTAATTTTGTGGTTGGCGAATACCTATTAGAGTATCTATCAAGTGTGCGGTAAGTGCCTCTGATACCAAATTTAGTTCCTGGCATTAAATACCAATCTGGTTTACCAATCTCTATAGACCAATCACCAATTAATTGAAGTGGGAAAGTTTGGTTAAAATCTCTATGGTAGTCAAATGGGCCCCAATCATCAATTCTTACAATGGTCATCAACTTCATTTTTTTGTAAATGGTTCTAATATCCATTCCATAACGGTTAATGGTTCTAGCATCACTTCCGTTTGCCTGACCATTTCCAAAATAAATGTTACCGATGATACCAAAATCTGGGTTAATCTTAGACACTAAACGTGTATTAACTTCCCATAAATCTTGCGCCGGCGCCGAGCCTGGGAAAACAAAGGTAGTTCTACCATTTCCTAGGATACCAATGGCTGCATCTTGCACGGTGGGTAGGTGGCGGTAAACAAATCCTGCACTCATGGCAAATTTGGCATCCTCCATTCTATCATTATCCCATTCATACATCCAAGTGGCAGGTGTTGGGTCATACGTTAATAATAACTCTCCACCTACGGTTTCTCTGTTTCCTCTTACAGAAAAAGGATCATCTAAGATATTTCTTGGTCTAGCTGGTGCTGCAAAATTGGGTCCAATAGGTCCAGCTAAAGGCTTTTGAAAAAGGAAGTTGGGTGCTATTTGAAACTTGCCAACATTGTAGGTAAAACCAGAAAGCGCATTGTACATATTTCCACTTCCGATGTCTTTAAGCACCCATCCAGTAAAGGTTCTGGTTTGATCCACACCACCATTGGCCACTAAACCCATGTAAGATGCAAGTCCATACCATTTAATGGCACCAACCGAATAGGTTAATTTTATCTTACCACCAAAATTGTCTGAGCTTTTAATCTTATCTACGTACACAATATTGTTTTCTATCAACTGAAAACTTCTGCCATTAAGCGGCTGTCCACCCCAAATTCCACCTAAATCGAAGGTGAGTTTTTGCAATTTTTTAGCTACTACAAACGTTAGCCTTCTTGTTTTAGGAACAGGCACTGCGAAAGAACTTTGCAAATTGGTTCTTTGTACAATGTCTTCATGAAAAATACCTGTAAGGTCTAAACCTGCCACTTGTTTGCTATACTTTACTAAAAATGCAGGGTTGGCTCCCCACCATAATTCTGGACCAAATGCTACTTTTAAACCTTTCAATTGCTTTTTTGCCTCCAGTTCAAAACCAAATGGGGCAGTACCATTATAGATGTCGATGTTAGGACCATAATTTGCCTCTGGATACAGTCCAAAGAAATCACCTTCATAGCCCCAATGGTAATGGCCTGTTCTATAAAATCCTGTAAGCTTAAACTCTCTTGCATCCCAGGTATAACTAGCTCTGTAAAGTTGCATTCGATTATTATCTGTAATTTGTTGTGGACCATTGGCGGTGGCAATGGTGATTGGCCTGCCTCTGTTTTCATAAAAAATCTCATCTATAGGCTTTGTGGCTACATTTCCTAAAATATTAAACTGAACGTTTGCCATCATATTTGGAGCAGGCTTGGCTGTTACCCCCACATTAAAAGATTGCATATGATCAAAACCTTGACCATTGGGGAAGCTTGCGGTATTATTTGGATTAGAGCCCACTGGAGTAGAAGTTAAACTACCACCAGTTTGGTAGGTGGTAAAGTTTGCCTGAAGGTTACTTAGATATAATTTTCCTTTATCTTTAGATTCTAAAACTGCCTTATCACCTCTTGCCTTTAAAGCAAAATCGGCGCTAGAAACACCTCCAAAGAAGGTGTTCATCAATGCTAAGTTTCCAGTATATGGATCAAATTTGTGTATATATTGTAAAGCATAATAAGCCGCTCTAGGGTAAAGTTCATAGTTGCCCTTTTCGTTGGTTTGTCCTTTGGCACAAATTCCAAACCACTCCTCATTCATATTATTTTCGCCATTAATAAAATCGTTTTTATACCCTCCATTCGACCAAGAAGCTGTTACATCGTGTACGTCTAAATTTAATGTCTGACCCGTTTTCCACCATCCATCACTAAACTGAAAGGTAAAACCACCTAAGCTATTGTCGTTATTGCCCATTCCAGCAGCATTTTCATAAATTCCCTTCCAATTACTAACCAATACTTTTGCTTGGTACTCTTGGTCTTCTTGGTTAGCAGCGGTATTATACGCATCAGCACCAAATTCTGTTAAAAGCACTGGCATATTTAATTCCTTTTTTACACGATCATATAAATCAGTAAAAGTTGCTCCACGATATACGTTTATGCCTAGAATATCTACGTCTTTGCACTCTTTGGCTATGATCTCTGAAAATAATAAATCACCATTACAAATAGCAATTGGATGATTTTTGTCTATTTGCTTTAATTCTTTCGAGGCTTCGTTAAAGAGTCGGTATAAATGATAGGCATCCTTAGTAGAATTGCGATCGGCAAATGGTATATTCTCTGTTTCAGCTCCGCGCCAAAAAAGACCATAATTGTTTTCGTTACCTAATAAAAAAAGTAAAAGTCCTGGCGTTTCTTTGTATTGGTTCACCATTTCCTTGGTTTCATTAATCAATATCTCACGCACCAAAGGGTTTGAATAATCTGTGATGGCTTCCCATTTACCTTTTACAGTTAAACCATATCTTCCAAACGAGTGATTAAGCATGGTATAAATACCATAATTTTCATAGATGTATTTAATCCAGCGAGCCGGAACACCCGTATACTGTCTGATTACATTTACGCCCATGTTCTTTAACAAAGCCATTTCGTTATCTAAGGCAGCAATTATCACCTCATCAGGCTGTTTCCAAAGACTGTAGTTGTAGTTTGTACCAATTGGAAAATAATCCCAATTCATTCCATTGATAAATGTCTCTTTACCATTGACAGTTAATTTATAGCCGTTTCCAGACTTTATAACTAGCACTTTATCACTTTGTGCAAAGGATAGGGCAGGTATCAGAAATAAAAGACACTGAAGTAGTAGTTTTTTCATATGTTATCTAAATTGATTATTCTTAAGCTTTGATTAAATATTTGCATTGATTTTGCGATGTATATGGCAGTTTATCTTAACTGTTTTGTGGTTTGATGATTTTAACTAATTTTATTTTAACCAAGATAGAGTAAATTAAATTATCTTTAAACATTTGGTCCAATTTGAAAAAATTTGACACAAAAGCATAAAAAATTCGCATTACTTCTTTGCTTAGGTAAGCTATTATTGTTAT
>CAYUDC010000019.1:0-6960 GCA_964443415.1 uncultured Chitinophaga sp.
GATAAGTTTAGTGGAGTGATGCTCGATACCATCAATAAACCTAACTTAAACTTTTATAAAATACTCCTCATGCTATCTGTAAACATATGTGGCGACTTTATAGGAATTGCCCTGTTTGGGAATGTGGAGTCTGTGGCGGTAGTTTCTACTGCAACTTTCTTGGCTGGGATGATATTTGGTTATATACAGCTAAAAAAACACATGGGAGTGAGCTTTAGAAATTTACTGGTGCTAGGTTGGATAGATTATAAAGGGTATATTTTTAGAATATTAAAAATTAAACAAGTTGAGACCAAATACTAGTATAGTAAGCCAACGTACCAATAACTTTATTATTGGACTATTGATTGTGGTAACTGGTATTACCATGGCAGTAGTGTTGTCTGTTGGCGACTTAGGTATTGGGAGTTTGGTGGCGTTTTTGCCTGCCATCGTAGGGTTAATTGCTTTGATTATTTCTAATCCATATTATGGATTGGTGTTTTACGTAAACTACTCCTTTTTCTTTATCGGGTTGAACCGATACGTTCCCGCTATTCCTCTCGGTTTGATGGTTGACGGACTCTTAGCCCTCACCACCTTGTCGATGGTTTTTAGATTGACAAAAGATAGTATTAGTAGATTACAGAATGGTTTTTTTGCGGTAACTGGTTTGTGGTTTTTGTATTCCCTTTTCGAAGCCATCAACCCAGAGGCGGGTAACCTAGCTGCTTGGGCCTATGCTGCGCGCGGTATTACTTTTTACGCCATTCAAACCGTGCCCCTTACCTTAGTATTGTTTGCCAAGAAAAAAGATTTAGACCAGTTCTTTAGACTCGTGATTATTTGGGGGGTGGCTGGAGCAATCTGGGGCTTTAAACAAATTTATATAGGATTAGACCCTTTCGAAAACGGATGGTTAGAGGCAGGTGGAAAAGTAACCCACGTATTGGATGGTCAGCTGCGGGCTTTTTCTTTCTTCTCCGATGCCGGACAGTTTGGCGCTACCATGGCTTATGTAGCTTATTTGGCGCTTGCTATGGCTATTGGGCCTTACAAAGCCTCCAAGAAATTTTGGTATTTTGTAGCTTTTTTAGTTTGTATTATTGGAATGGGAACTTCTGGTTCGAGGGGGCCACTTTTCGTTGTATTCTTTGGATTAATTTCTTACATGCTTCTAATTAGAAATTATAAAGTACTTATTCCTGGTGTCTTAGGTATTTTCATCGTATTTGCCTTTTTAAAGTTTACTTACATCGGAAATACCAACTACCAAATCTTTAGGATTAGAACCGCACTCGACCCCAAAGATGCGTCTTTGCTAGTGCGTCTAAGTAATCAAACTAAATTAAGAGAATACTTGCAAACCAGGCCATTTGGAGCTGGTATTGGTACTACCGATACCTGGGCAAAGCGTTTTTATCCTACGAGTTACTTGGTTAACGTACCTACAGATAGCTGGTTTGTAAAGATTTGGGTAGAGAATGGGATAGTAGGTTTATCTGTGTATTCCTTCAGTTTGGCCTTCGTAATTGTTTTTGGTGTGGTAAACATTCGAAAGATGAAAAATCGTGATGCCAAACAAAAGATGATGGCACTGTATGGTGGTTTCCTTGGTATCATCACGGCTTCCTTTGGTAATCCTGTATTTGGTCAGGCTCCTTTGGGAGCTTTAATGTATATGTCTATGACTATGCTCACCGCCACTTATCTATATGATGAGCCAGATGAACCTAAGGTTGAACCTGTTAAAGCCCTTAAGTAATGAATGTAAACTACCCTCTTGTAAGCCTTATTACAGTAAACTATAATGGCTTAATTTATACAAGAGCTTTTCTAAAATCCTTAGAAAAAGTTACTTATCCCAATTATGAAGTTTGGGTAGTAGACAATGCCTCCTCAGAATCTATCGCACCCTTGCAGCAAGAATTTCCCGAGGTGAAATTTATTTTGAGTAAAGAAAACTTAGGCTTTGCCGGTGGTAATAACTTAGCCATTCAAGAGGCCAATGGCAAATACTACTTCTTGCTTAATAATGATACCGAACCCGAACCTCATTTTTTAGAACCCATTGTTCAATTAATGGAGTCGAACCCCAACATTGGCGTAGCAAGTTCCAAACTAAAGTATTTTAATCAACCAGATACTTTGCAATTTGCCGGCAGCAAAGGGATTAACATGTACACTGGCAGAGGGTTTTCTATCGGATACATGGATAAGGATAAAGAGCAGTATCATCAAAATTATCGCAGTGAATTAGCCCATGGTGCTGCCATGCTGATATCTAAAGCAGCATTAGAAAAGATTGGCCTGATGGCCGAACTCTATTTTCTTTATTACGAAGAAACAGATTTTTGTGAAAGGGTTAAAAGGGCAGGTTTCGAAATTTGGTATTGCGGTAGCTCGGTAGTGCTGCACAAAGAATCGATGTCTGTTGGAAAAGAAAGTGCACTTAAAACTTATTACCTTACACGCAATAGATTAATCTATACCAGAAGAAATGCCAAGGGCTTTCAGAAACTTGCTGCCCTGCTATTTTTCTTTATTTTTTCATTCCCTAAAGGGATTTTTAAATATTTAATAAGGAAAGATTTTATATTGCTGCGTGCTTTTGTAAGGGGGGTTAGTTGGAACTTTACCCATTTCAATATCCACCACAACACTGGCTTAATTATGAAGTAAACTTATGGAACTACTCTGGAATATTGTGCTGGGTTTTTTTGCCATCATGTTAGGATTCAATTTCCTCTACATGCTTTTTTTCTCCATTATGGGGCATTTAGCTCCCAAACCAAAGAAATATCCCATTATCCGTAGAAATAAATTTGCCATTTTTATGCCCTCCTATAAAGGAGATGAGGTAATTTTATCTACGGCGGTAGAAGCCTTAAAGCAAGATTACCCCAAAGAACTTTTTGATGTAATCGTCATCGCCGATTCTCTTCAACCAGAAACCATCCATACACTCAAACAACATCCTTTGATTGTAGTAGAAGTGGCTTTTGAAAATAGTACCAAAGGAAAATCACTCAATGCTGGTATCAAAGCGGTAGAAGCCAATCATTACGACTATGCGATTATCTTAGACATAGACAATGTGATGGAGCCGGGCTACCTCACCAAACTCAATGAGCGTTTGCAATTATGTCAACAGGTTATTCAAACACACCGTGCTGCTAAAAATGCAGATACCCAATTTTCTGTGTTAGATGGTATCAGTGAAGAAGTAAACAACCATATTTTTAGAAAAGGGCACCAAACAGTAGGCTTGTCTGCAGCCTTAATTGGCTCTGGTAAAGCCTTGCAATATCCACTGTTTGTGCTCATCATGCGGGAGATTACTGCCGTGGGGGGCTTTGATAAAGAAATGGAAATTCTGCTAATTTCAAGGCGCATCAGAATAGATTATGCAGATGATATCTATGTGTATGATGAAAAGGTGCAGTTGGCAGAAATTTTTCAAAATCAACGCAGAAGGTGGATGTCGGCACAACTTGTGTTCATGCGTAAATATGCCCTCAAAGGAATTTTTCAATCACTCATTACCTTTAATATCGATTACCTCGATAAATGTATCCAGTTGATTCTTTTGCCAAGGGTAATTAACCTTGGTCTTACAGGGATAATGATTGTCTCCTATTTTATTAACCCTTGGTTTGGTACCTTCTTCTTTTTCACCCTCATAGGTCAGGTGATTGTATTGTTGATGTCTACTCCTAAAAAGTACTTTAACGAAAAAGGATTAGCCTCGATGGCAAGACTCCCTTATGGTTTTTTCTTGATGTTTATGAATCTATTTAAACTAAAGGGAGCAAACAAGAAATTCATACATACGCCTCACCTCACTACTAAAAAAGAAGACTAACATTCAGCTATGATAGCCACACTGCTGCTTATAATAGAAATCATTATCCTTGCATACCTTGCATTTAACGTGCTGTATGTGGCTATCTTTAGTTTTGGAGGAATTATATACAAGGCAACCAATTTTAATTCTATTAAAATTCACAAGCAACAAAGATTTGCCGTTTTAATTCCAGCCTACAAACATGATGAGGTCATTCTTAATACAGTAAGCCATTGCCTCAATCAAAATTATCCTTCAGACAAGTTTCAAGTAATCGTCATTGCCGATTCGCTGCAAAATCTAACCTTAGGAGAGCTTTCTGTTTTGCCCATTCAACTAATCAAGGTTTCTTTTGATGAAAGCACCAAAGCCAAATCCATTAATACGGCTTTAGAGCAGCTAAACATCGATGACTACGATTATTGTGTGGTGCTCGATGTAGATAACATCATGGAGAAAAACTTCTTGGCAAAAATCAATGCCCGTTTGCAAGACAATCAAATGGTTATTCAAGGGCATAGAACCGCTAAAAATTTAGACACCGCATTCTCTATCCTCGATGGTATCAGCGAAGAAATCAATAACCATATTTTTAGAAAAGGCCATGTAGCTTTAGGTGTTACTTCTGCTTTATCAGGCTCGGGTCAAGCCATGCAAATAAAGGCTTTTAAAGAAGCCATGTCTAGTATACATTCTGCCGTAGAAGATAAAGACCTAGAATACTATTTATTACGAAACGGACATAAAGTGCTTTACGAAAATGATGCATTGGTGTTTGATGAGAAAGTACAAAACTCAAAAGTGTTTACCTCTCAAAGAAAGCGTTGGATTTCTTCGCAATTCTACGAAATGAACAAGGTATTGGCAGAAGGTGTAAAAGACCTTTTGTATAATGGCAAGTTCGATTTTTTTGATAAAGGCCTTCAAAGAGTCATCATGCCTCGTGTGTTATTATTAGGCTTCTCTTTCTTCTGTGCCTTATTTTATTTTATTCCATTTATCCAATTAGGTGAATATTTCTTTGCGCTATTTATTATCAATTGTCTTAGCTATACCATTGCCATTCCGTCTTCCTACTTTAACCTAAATACCCTTAAAGCAGCTTTAAGATTACCGCTTGCGTTTTTCTTAATGTTCTTTGCCATGATTAAAAGTAAAGGCAATAGCAAGAAGTTTGTACATACCGAACACACCGCCACTGTTAAAGCACCAAAGTCATGAGAATTGGAATTGAAGCACAAAGAATTTTTCGCAAGAAAAAACATGGTATGGACATGGTGGCGCTCGAATTAATTAAGGCCTTGCAAAGAAGTAATGCCCCTCATGAGTTTGTAGTTTTTGTGAAACCAGATGAAGATGAACAATGCCTGCAAGCTTCTGCCAATGTAAAAATAGTAAAGGTTAAATCTGCTCCCTATCCCATCTGGGAACAATTTTATTTACCCAAAGCTGCTGCCCAAGAAAAAGTAGATATTCTCCATTGCACCAGCAATACTGCTCCTTTATGGCTTAAAATGCCCTTGGTTTTAACTTTACATGATATCATTTACCTAGAAAAGATATCTTTAAGTCAAGGTACCGCCTACCAAAAATTTGGAAACATTTACCGCAAACTCAATGTCCCTAAAATTGTTCCAAAAGCGGTTAAAATACTCACTGTTTCCGATTTCGAAAAGGAGCGTATTCAGCAGTATTTTAATTTAAACAATCAACGTGTATTAACCGCATACAACGGTGTTGGCGCCCACTTTCAACCGGTGTTGGATCAAACCGAATTAAATAACGCCAAAGCAAAATACCAACTGCCAGACCAGTTTATATTTTTCTTAGGCAATACAGACCCAAAGAAAAACGTAAAAGGCGTTTTGCAAGCCCTAAGCATCTTAAGAAAGCAAAATACACTTCCTGCTCCTTTGGTGATGTTGGATATTAACCGTGATTATTTACAAGCCCTTGCCAACGAAATTGGCGATGCCGACATATTAAATCACATCCATTTTACGGGCTATGTTCCCAATAAAGAACTACCGGCCATTTATAGCCTAGCCTCTTTGTTTTTATACCCATCTTTGCGAGAGAGTTTTGGAATACCACTTGTAGAGGCAATGGCTTGTGGAGTGCCAGTGATTACCTCCAATACTTCTTCTATGCCAGAAATTGCGCAAGATGCCGCCCTTATCGCCGATCCTTTTAAACCCGAAACCATTGCAGAGGCTATTCAACAATTATGGAATGATAAAACCCTTCAACAATCTTTGATTGCTAAAGGAATTGAAAGGGCCAAGCACTTTAGCTGGGATGCCAATGCGCGGCTTACCCTACAAGTATATGAAGAGGTTTTCAGAACATCACATTAAATTACCTTATTAAGCACAAGCACACATGACAACTATATTTGAATGGATATTTTGGATAGGAATTGCCATTGTTTTTTATAGCTATTTTGGTTACGGCATCCTTCTATTTATATTGGTTAAAATAAAAAAGGCCATTGGTTCTGTTACTCGGTTCGACCCAAATTTTGAGCCGCCTGTAGCCTTAGTGGTACCTTGCTTTAATGAGGCAGATTACATAGAAGACAAAATATTAAACAGCCTTCAGTTAGAGTATCCTAAAGAAAAATTACAATTGATTTTCATCAGTGATGGTTCTACCGATGATACCGCCCAACGTGTTAGCAAATACCCTCAAGTGCTAGGATTACACGAAGATGCCCGCAACGGAAAAGCCGCTGCCATGAATCGCGCTATGCAATACGTGAAGGCGCCCATAGTTATTTTTTGTGATGCCAATACCGACCTTAATCCAGAAGCCATTAGAGAAATGGTAAAGCATTATGCAGACCCTGGCGTGGGCGCAGTAACGGGCGAAAAACGCATCATCACCAAGGACAAAGAAAATGCCAGTGGCGCAGGAGAAGGCATTTATTGGAAATACGAAAGTTTTTTAAAGCAACTCGATTCTGATTTCTACACCATTGTAGGTGCTGCTGGCGAATTGATGAGCTACCGTACCGAACTTTTTAGGCCTTTGCCTAAAGATACTTTACTCGACGATTTAATGCAAAGCATGCTTATTGCCAACGATGGCTACAGAGTGATTTACGAAAAGAATGCTTATGCTGCCGAAACCGC
>CAYUDC010000019.1:7060-17672 GCA_964443415.1 uncultured Chitinophaga sp.
AATTGGGAGCGCGCGAAGCGCGCGTAACCTCCAGCAAAATCAAACTTTCTCTATCCAGCTAAAGCTGTCGGCAACCTTAGAGGTTTGTATGCCATAAATGGTATTGTAAAGCCAATTGCTCACCTTGCGTTGCTCGGCCGCTGGCAATACTAAGTCTTCACCTTCGTATCCAATGGCTGCTATCTTAGCTATAATGGCCGCGGTGCCCGTTCCAAAGCAATCACTTAGCCTGCCTTCCTTGGCATAAGCTGCAATTTCTTTGATACTCACCTTGCGCTCTTCTACCTCATAACCCTCTTTCTTTAACAACTTAATGCAAGAATCCCTAGTGATACCTTCTAAGATGTTTCCATCTAAAGCAGGTGTTAAAATTAACTGATCGTCTACCACAAAAAATAAATTGGTAGTACCAGATTCCTCAACATGGTCGTGGGTTCTGCCATCGGTCCATATAATTTGATCATAGCCCAATTTCTTGGCTTCCATAGAAGGTAACATGCTAATGCCATAATTGCCCGCAGCCTTGGCATATCCCGCCATGCCATCTGAAGCACGCACATACTTTTGCTCTACCTTTACCTTGATAGGCTTTGGATAATAAGAATTTACCGGACAGCAAAAAATAATGAAACTGTAGTTACTGCTCGGTCTAACTCCTACAAAATCATCTGTGGCAAACATAAATGGCCTGATATATAATGCAGATCCTTCTTTGGTAGGAATCCATCCTTGATCTAAACGTATAAGCTCCTTTAAACCACCCATAAACAACTCTTCGGTAATTTCAGGCATCCCCATGCGCTTGGCACTGATGTTAAATCTCCTAAAGTTATCCAAAGGTCTAAACAATTGAGGATGTCCTCCTTCCCCCTTAAAGGCTTTCATTCCTTCAAAAATGGCTTGCCCATAATGGAGGGCAGAAATACTCGGTGCCATCGCAATTTCTCCATATGGCATTATCTCTGGCTGTTGCCATTGCCCGTCTTTAAAATCAACCTTAAACATGTGGTCCGAAAAAATCTTTCCAAACTCAATGTTTTCAAAATCACATAAATGAATTCTAGAACTTTGTGTTTTATTTATTTTTATTGAAATTGCCATGGTATGCAAGATGGTTTTGAAATAGATGATACTTTTTTAGCTCCCCTGTTTGGAGAAATTTTCGTGGTCAAAGAAAGAGATTTTTCCATAGAATACAATCCCATGGGAGAGGGCAAACAAAAATTATTGATGCTGGTAAACAGCAAAACTTCTGAGTTTCTTGAAGATGGTGAATATAAATTGCTTCAAACCATTGTAGAAAAAGGACTTAGAAGAAACATGGAAGATGTGTGGGTGGTGAATTTTGAACGATTTCCTGAAAAAAGTCTTACAAAAATACTCAGTCATTTTCAACCTCAACACATGATTGTTTGGGGCTTAGATACCTTTATGGGCGCTCAAGGTTGCAATGTGGCCGTGCATAGAAGCGTGTTATTTGATGGAGTAGAAATTCTACAAGCCCTGCCTCTTCAACAATATGTTACCGAGCCCGGTCAAAAAGTAAAATTATGGTCTGCCATGCAAAAACTATTTTTCAATTAAAATGAAGTTGTTATTTGCCTCTCACAATTCCCATAAAACTAAAGAAATATCAGCCATCTTTAATGGGGTAACAGATATTTCTTGCCTCGAAGACATCGGCTTCTTCGAAGAGATCATCGAATCGGGATTAACCTTACAAGAAAATGCCCAGATAAAAGCCCAAGCTGTTTACAAGGCTACCCAACTTAATTGCTTTGCCGATGATACCGGATTGCTAGTAGAATTTTTAAACGACGAACCAGGCGTTTATTCTGCCCGTTATGCAGGTCCAGAAAAAAGCGCAGAAGCCAATAACTTAAAACTATTGAATGCTTTGGGTAGTACCGAAAATAGAAAGGCCAAATTCCAAACCGTCATTTGCCTCATTCTTAATGGACAACAACACTTTTTTGTAGGCGAACTGCAGGGTAAAATTGGATATGAATTACAAGGAAACCAAGGCTTTGGCTATGATCCATTGTTTATTCCAGATGGCTCCCAAAGAACACTGGCGCAAATGAGCCTAGCCGAAAAAAATACCATTAGCCATCGAGCCAAGGCCTTCAACGCTATGTTGGAATTTTTAAAACAATCCTAGTTACTTACGTACACGGCTGTCAAACAAAGATTGGGTTATCTCGTCTTGAACCGAATCGTCAACCTCTATATCAGTTATCTTATGCCTGTAAATATACACTGGCAATTGACCAGCAATAATGGTTAAACCTACCACTACCGATAACACCACATACGCAGGTTGGTCTTTAATGGCAAAGGCAATGAGGATAAACAACAAATTGATAGCACTTAAAATTAAACTCACTTGCTTATGGCCCAAACCTATTTTCATGAGCCAGTGGTGTAGGTGATTTTTATCTGCTTTAAATGGTGATGTCTTTTTATAGGCCCTCAATAAAAATACGCGCAAAGTGTCATACAAAGGCACTATTAATACGGCTACCGCTATGCCGGGTGCCGATTTCAATCGCAAGTAGTTGCCAGCACCAGGGCTGTTAGATTCTATAAAATGAATGGCAAATACAGACAACAGAAAACCCAAGGTTAAAGAGCCAGCATCTCCCATAAATATCTTGGCTGGGTTAAAATTAAAGAACAAAAAACCCAATAAGGCACCACTTATGGCAAATGCCAATACCGCCCAATTGGTATCGTTTTGTATGGTAAACAAATAAGCAAAAGTAAGGCTGATAATTAATCCTAAACTGCCCGCTAAACCATCCGCACCATCTATTAAGTTCATACTATTGGTAATTACAATAATCATAAACATACTTAAAATGATACTCACCACCATCGGTATTTCATTGATGCCAAATACGCCTTGCAAATCGTTGATACGAATTTCTGCCAACACTGTTACCAAGCCTGCTGCCAACAATTGGGCCATGAGCTTTTTCATAGGTGATAACATCACCACGTCGTCTTTTAATCCACTAATAAAAAGTACCAATCCAGCGGCTGCAATAAATCTAATTCCACTCACCTGTGCTACATCGCCAAATATGAGCATAGAAATGGCAAATGCCGTAAAAATGGCAACCCCTCCCAATCTTGGAATTTTGATGGTGTGTATTTTACGCTCCTCTGGTTTGTCATATAGGTTCTTGAGTTTGGCAACCGTAATGATAGAGGGTATTGCATAAATGCAAATTAAAAAGGATGTGGCTACAAGCAAGATGATATCAATCATAGGTGATGAGGATATAATGGCAATATATTAAAAAAATCTTAAAATGCCAATTTTGGAAAAAATTAGGGCGAAAGTCTCCTAAAACTCCAACCATTTTCACCTAGCACAAACTCAAATCGATCATGCAGCCTGCTTGGCCTGCCTTGCCAAAACTCAATTTTATTGGCAACCACCTTAAATCCACCCCAATGTTTTGGCCTTATCAAGGGCTCGGTGGTAAACAAAGCCTTTAGCCTTTCAAACTCCATTTCTAGTTCTTCTCTGTTTTTAAGCGGCTGACTTTGCATAGAGGCATGTGCACCAATTTGGCTTTCAATGGGCCTGCTGGCAAAATAGGCATCTGCATCTTGCTCCGAAATTTTTTCTACCTTACCTTCTATCCTAACCTGTCTCTGAAGCTCTGGCCAAAAGAACACCAAAGCCGCCACAGGATTGGTTCTTAGCTGCTTTCCTTTGTTAGAATCGTAATTGGTATAAAAAATAAAGCCATTGTCTTCTATGCCTTTTAACAAGACTATTCTTGCACATGGCTTACCATCAAAACCTACTGTGGCCAATGTCATAGCATTGGGTTCTAAGACATCTGCATTTAAAGCTTCATTAAACCATTCGCTAAATTGTAGCATGGGGTTGGGGTTCACATGCACTTCATCAAAAGCTCGCAAAGCATAGTCTTTTCTGAGGTCTGCAATTATTTTGGAGTCAATCATAGCTCAAAGCTAATCATTTGTTAACACACCTCACTTGATTAAAATCAGCATTTAAGATTTTTGACAAATTTTAACTTAAAAAATGTCTGAAAATTACTTCATTCTTGCTTAGTTTGCAGCAGATGGAAATAAGCAAAAAGCAATACAATTTTACTCCAGAAGGTGGTCGTATCCTCATCAGTGAGCCCTTTTTAAACGATCCAAACTTTAGGAAGGCTGTTGTTTTGCTCTGCGAGCACGAAGAAGAAGGCAGCTTTGGCTTCATCCTCAACAGGGTTTTGCAAATGGTAACCTCCGAAATTATTCCAGATTTGTTAGACTACGATTTCCCTGTTTTTTATGGCGGCCCCGTAGAGCCCAATACCCTCCACTTTATACACCGTTGCGGCCTTATCATAGAAGATGCATTCCCCATTGGCAATGGCATTTATTGGGGTGGCGATATTCAAACCATTAACCAAGCCATCGCCTCTGGAAAAGCCAGTATAAACGATTTTAGATTTTTTGTTGGATACAGCGGCTGGGGCGCGGGTCAATTAGAAAAAGAAATAGAAGAGAAAGTGTGGTGGTTGGCTCAACCCAATAGCGACCTCGTTTTTACAGACGACCTCGAAGAAATGTGGCCCATGGCGGTTAAAATTCTGGGCAACGACTTCGCCTTTTTTGCCAACTCTCCTGATGATTTTCTCTGGAATTAAACAGGCCCCAAGCGCTTAAATACTTTTAAAGCATTTTCATTTATTTGGGCTTCTAATACTTTGGGTTCAATCCCATAAAAATTAGCCAATTGCACATACCTCAACCTCATATCTATGTTGCCTTGGTCGCTCTCTACAAAAATGCGTTCTAAAGGAATAGCCTTCGCAAAGGCTTGGTTCAAACCGTTTGCTAAAAAGAAATTTTTACCCAAAGAAAAATAGGCGTTGGGCAATTTTAAATAGGCCGAACACATTTCTTTAGAGGTATAAAAATTATGCATTACCGCAGCCTGAGGGAAGTTTTTGAGCAATGGCAACAAAGTTTCGTATGCTTTCACACAATGTAAAATTATCGGTAGGGCCGCATCCTTGGCTATGTCGGTTTGAACCAAAAACGCCGCCTCTTGCAAGCTTAAGTTGGGCTTTAGCTTATCTAATCCTATTTCGCCAATGGCCACCACCTTTGGATGTTTAGCCAGTTCTTTAAGTTTACTGATAACGCTTTGATGGTAGTATTTACTCAGCATCCACGGATGCACACCCATGCTATAATACATGTTTGTTGCACTCATTCTTGGTAAAAAATGATAAGCATTTCTCACACACACCACGTCTGAATGCCTTGGCCGGCGGTGCGTATGAACGTCGAAATAGGGCATGAGATTAGGTTTGTTAATTGTCAGGTTTTGCAAATTAGTAATAATTTTTAGTTTTGAAGTCTTACCTTTCGCAAATATTATGAATGCAATACCACTCAAACCGAGCCGACTGGAAGTAATGAACTACATTGGCAGAGAAATTGAACAGGATATACAGAATTATTTAAATCCTGTAGATGTTAACTGGCAAGCCTCAGAACTGTTGCCACTTACCTCTGATGAAACATTTGTAGAGGACTTAAAAGAAATTCAAGAAGTTGCTCAAAATCATTCTTATGATTTAATGGCAGTATTGGTAGCCGATACCATCACCGAAGAGGCCTTGCCTACCTACGAAACTTGGTTGGCTGGCATGACAGGGGTAGAACAAGGCGGCAACAATATTTGGATGAAATGGCTGCGTTCTTGGACCGCAGAAGAAAACAGACATGGCGATGTGCTTAACCGTTATTTATATTTATGCGGTAGAATTAATATGCGCGAATTCGAAGCCAGTACTCAATATTTAATCGTGGATGGTTTTGACAATGGCGCTGGTTCAGACCCCTACAGAAACTTTGTATATACCAGCTTCCAAGAAATGGCTACCAATATTTCGCATAGAAGGGTAGCCTCTTTGGTAAAGAAAGATGGCAATACCATGTTGTCTAAACTTTGCGGTTTAGTAGCTGCAGATGAAGCCAGACATGCCAAAGCGTATAAGTCGTTTGTAAGCCGTATTTTCGAGATAGACCCCAATGAAATGATGTTGGCATTTGAAGATATGATGCGCAAGAAAATTTTAATGCCAGCACAATGCCTAAAAGAGCTAGGAGGGGAGTTAAATACTTTCTCTAACTTTAGCATTGCCGCACAGCGCTTGGGCGTTTATACTTCTATGGATTATGTAGATTTAATGCGCAACCTTATCAAAGACTGGAAGATTGAAAGCATTCGCAACCTCCATGAAGATGGTGAAAAGGCGCGCGATTTCCTCATGAGTTTGCCAGATAGAATGGCTAGAATTGCCGAAAGAGCCAAGCCCAACGACCAACAATTTAAATTTAGTTGGATCAGGGCTTAATAGACATGATAAAGGCATAAAAAAAGCGATCAATTGATCGCTTTTTTTATGCCTTCTATTTCACTTTTAGTGTGAGTGATGATGCTTGGCGTTATGCTCGGCAATAATCTTGTTAAACTCTTCTGTACTTACAGTTTGGGTATTGATGGTAACCGTATTTAAGATGTATTGGTTTACCTTAGTTCTAGCTGCCACATTAATCATTCTGCTTCTAAAATCTTCTTTCTTTAATTGAGGCTCTACGATGCTCATCAACAACTCGTCGCTCAAGCCTTGGTTGCCATAGGCGCCAAACATATTTCTGGTATAATCAAAAGCAGCATCTCTAATATCTGCTTCATCTATTTTGATTCCAGCTGTTAAAAGAATTTTTTCTTCTAAAATATGGTTACGTAGGTAGTTAGCTTCTGGGATATATCCTTCTTCGATATTGCTATCGTTGAACTTATCCGCATGGCGATCCATTAACCAACGCTTCAAGAAAGCATCTGGTAGGGTAATATTATGTTTAGCCACTAAATGGTCAAACAATTCGTGTTCTAACAAATGTTGTGCTTGTTGATCAAAGTAAGAAAGAATTTCACCTTTTAATCTTTCTCTTAGCTCCTCTTCGGTGGTGATGGTGTTTTCGCCATACAATTTGTCAAACAACTCTTGGTTTAACTCGGCTTGTTGGGTATGCTTAATTTCTTTGATTTCTAAGTTAAAATCAGGGCTTAAATCTGCCACCGTTTGCTTTTGGATACCCAAGGCATGGCTCATTTCAAGCTCGTCGTTATTAAATAAACCAAAGATATTTACTTTAAAAGCATCTCCTTTTTTAGCACCAATTACCTTGGCTTTAATGTCTTCGTTTTTAATGGTGTTTACGGCAACCGGAACGCTTTCTGCATTTACGCCACCTTCCATGGTTTCGCCAGACTCAAGCAATTCGGTTAATCCAACGTAGATCATATCGTTTTCGCTGGCAACTTCTACGTCTACTAAATTTCCAAAACGCTTGGTCATACGCTCAATTTCGTCGTCAATCATTGCAGGAGTAACCTCTACAGTGTATTTGTTGAAAGAGTCGGCAGCGCTAATGTTTAATTCAATATCTGGGCTAAGACCTATATCAAAGCTAAAAGTATAATCGGCAGTTTTGTTTAACTCATCAATTTTGGTGTCGTCATTCATTACGGGTTGACCCAAGATATTGAGTTTGTGTTCCTCGATATAGTCGAAAAGGCCTTTGCTGGCCAAATGGTTAATTTCTTCTAGGAGCAGGTTATTGCCTACCATTTTTTCGATCATGCTTTTGGGAGCGTGACCAGCGCGGAAACCAGGGATATTGGCTTTTTTGCTGTAATCTCTTAGCCTTTTGTCGTAGTTGGCAAGGTAGTCTGCTGTACTAATTTGCACGGAAATGGTTCCGTTTAAATCGTCTTTTTTTTCGAATGTTACGTTCATTACACTTTATTTACAATGACTTAATAACAAATAAGACTGACGATTGTCAGTCTTATTTGTTGCTACAGCTGAGCTGCTTTTTGTGCGCATGGAGGGACTCGAACCCCCACGCCTCTCGGCACCAGATCCTAAGTCTGGCACGGCTACCAATTACGCCACATGCGCTTTTCCTTCGAAAAGGGACCGCAAATATAGGAATATTTTTCAAAAACAATAATCTTTATAAAAATCCTAAGAAAGTTATTTTAAGATTTTATGTCATAAAATTGTTTGATTGAAAATGTTGGTGTTAAAACTCTAATTTTTCTATTTCAATGCCATAATGTAACTTAACATTCTCCCAATATTCTTCATACGCATGTTTTAAGATAAATGACTCCCACCAATTTTCTTTCGGCTTTCTAATATTAAATAGCGAAACAGACTTTAGACGATTATCCATTTCATTTATTTTGTCCATGAAGGCTAAATGCTCTTCATATTTATTTAGCTCAGAATTTTTTAGTAAATAGTCAATTCTCTCTCTAATGAATAGCTCATTATCTAATTCATAAATAGTGTAACTATACCCATCCTCACATTGCTGCACTAAATCCTCATATATTTCAATTATTTCGTTAAAATTTAGGCGTTTATTGTACTTGAGAAAATATAAATCTTCTAGAACTTTTTCATATGTATTCATGGATTTTTGATAATTTGATTGTTAAGGTGATTTCTCATTGTTTGGGTTTATTGTTCAACAGAAAATAAACTATTAACCTCCTTTTTAAAAACCATTATTTGTTTCTTCGGAAAATAATAAATGCTGTGCAAAGGACTTTTAAAAGTGAAAAAATAATTATCGCCCAAATAATGGAATTTAAAAAAATTGTAATTAAATAATGCTCATCAAATATTGTCTTCTCCATTCAATTTATTGGAAATTGCCACATGAAGAAAAACATGCGTTTAATTAATGTTGATTCTCCCCATGTTTGGGTAAATATCCACCCTAAATAAAACCAGGCTACAAAACTTAACATTATTAATATAAAGAGGACAATCCTTTTCATTTATTCCCTATCTAAAGCGAGGTTGTTTATTAAATCTAAAAAATTTTTCCCCATAAGGCATTTTTAAACTATTCTAAATTGAAAACAAGAACAGATTTCATTTAATGTACATTCTTGGAAACTTCCCATTAGACTTCCAATAATATATTTCACAAGTTGTGCGCCTTGGTAATCTTACACAAAAAGAATCTTTATTCAAAATTTCTATCGTGTACTCAGTTGAATCATAATCCTTGAATGAATAGTAATTTATTTCATAATTATTACTCATCATATCATCTTGGATTCGTAAGTATCCATCAAAACTATCAACTTCATATTTACTAACCAAATATAGCCCCCTGGTAATTCTACCCTTGGAATCAACAGCACTTAAATTACTTAAAAGCAACCATTTTTGAATTTCACGGAAGCCCCAGAAAACAACAACTGAGTCTGTGGGTGGTATTTTAATATTTACCACATTGCTATCAAGATAATTAACTAGACAATTTCTGCACCCCTGGGGTTGATATAACATCAAAGAGCCATAAAAATTGCTCTTTTTAGGTTCAATTCCATCCGATATAGAAAAATAATCGAAATACTGATATTCTATACTAATAGTATCAGATAAATTATTAATTATAATTGCTCTAGGCGCCACCAAATTTGATTTGCATGAAAATAAAAGCAAAATGGAAATAAATATCGACTCTTTAAAAAACCTCATATTATTTTTTCTTTTTGTTTTAATTGGTCGCTTAAAATTACACCTAAATTATATTTGAAATTTTGATATTTATTATTTAATCGATACACACTCAACCACCTCCCCAATCTACTATCGTAAATCCTAGCACCAAAATCTAAAGCAATTCCATCGCCATATTTCTCAGTTTCATTTTCCTAGCCATTGAAGCGAAAGCTTTATCCACCAACCTCCTCTTTAAAATAGTTCCGAGCCCAGGAAGGGTTGGAGATGAAGGTATATTTTAATGTAGAATTCATGGCTAAATCAAAAATAGGTAATTACAACCTAAGATTGTTGAACATTATTTTTTGTTTCCACCTTCTTAGGTTCAAACCGAAATAAAAACTATTTTTGGGACAACTGCTTACTAACACATGGTGCTGAAGGAATATAATACCGAACAAGAAAATAAAGAAATTGTTAAAGCCTACCGTCAATTGCTGCGTAGCATCAGACGCTCGGTTACCAAAGACGATAAAGCCCTCATCCGTTCTGCCTTTAAACTGGCCCTCGAGGCGCATAAAAATATGCGCCGCAAAAGTGGTGAACCCTATATATTTCATCCCTTGGCTGTTGCCCAAATTTGTGCAGAAGAAATAGGCCTTGGGGTTACTTCCGTTATTTGCGCCCTTTTACACGATACCGTCGAAGACACCGAAATTACCCTCGATTTTATTCAGCTTAAATTTGGAGAAAAAGTTGCCCGCATCATCGATGGCCTCACCAAAATTTCTGGCGTATTCGATCAGCCCGACCGCAGCATTCAGGCCGAGAACTTTAAAAAGATGCTGCTTACCCTTAGCGACGACGTAAGGGTAATTCTTATTAAACTCGCCGACCGACTGCATAACATGCGCACGCTCGATAGCATGAGCCCCAAATCTCAACTAAAGATTGCCTCCGAAACAGCCTATGTATATGCACCGCTAGCCCATCGCTTGGGAATGAACGCAGTTAAGTGGGAGCTAGAG
>CAYUDC010000019.1:17682-29752 GCA_964443415.1 uncultured Chitinophaga sp.
TTGGGTTTATATGCCTTAAAATCTGAACTCGAAGACCTCTCTACCAAATACCTGCAAGCAGAGAATTACAACTTCGTTAAAAATAAACTCTCCGAAACCAAGGTCCAACGCAACAAATACATCCGAACCTTTATCGAACCTATCGAAGAACAAATGGAGAAAGAAGGATTTCACTTCGAGATAAAGGGCAGGCCCAAAAGCATTCATTCTATCCTCAATAAAATGAAGACCCAGAATGTAACCTTTGAGCAGGTATACGATTTGTTTGCCATTAGAATTATCATAGACACCAACTTCGAACACGAAAAAAGTGATTGCTGGCGTGTCTACTCCATTGTTACCGACAACTATACGCCCAACCCCGATCGTTTGCGCGATTGGGTAAGCACGCCTAAAGCCAATGGCTACGAAAGTTTGCATACCACCGTAATGGGCCCCAAAGGCCGTTGGGTAGAGGTGCAAATTAGAACCAAGCGCATGGACGAAATTGCAGAGAAAGGCTTTGCCGCCCATTGGAAGTACAAAGAAAAGGGCTCTAATAACCAAGACAACAGCCTAGAATCATGGATAGGCCGTGTGCGTGAAATTTTAGAAAATCCAGATGCCACCGCCTTGGAGTTTTTAGACGACTTTAAGCTTGCCCTATACACCGACGAGATATTTGTGTTTACCCCCAAAGGAGACCTTAAAAAAATGCCTGCCAACGCCTCGGTGCTCGACTTTGCCTTCGAGATTCACTCCGATATCGGACAGCAGTGCATTGGTGCTAAACTCAATAATAAACTGGTGCCCATTAGCCATAAACTCAATAATGGCGACCAAGTAGAGATATTAACCAGCAGCAAGCAAAAGCCCAGCGAAGAATGGTATAACTTTGTCATCACCGCCAAGGCCAAGTCTAAAATTAGAGAATACTTTAAACAAATTAGGCTGCGTGCGTCTTCTATGGGCAAAGAAATTTTAGAACGCAAGTTTAAAAATGCCAAAATCTCGTTTACCTCCGATGCTTTAAATACCCTCATCAAGTTTTATAAACTTAAATCGGTAAGCGAATTATATTACCAAATTGCCCAAGAAACCATCGACCGCACCAAGATGGATATTGAGTCTATCTTAAGTTCGGATCAAACCAAAGCTGCCGAAACAAATACCCCCACCAAGCCAAAAGCTGCACCCGCACCTGTTCCCAGCGATGTGGTCATTTTAAGCGAAAATGAAGCCGCCATGGAATATGGCTTTGCCAAATGCTGCAACCCCATTCCGGGTGACGAGATTTTTGGTTTTATTACCATTGGCGAAGGCGTTAAAATCCATAGAACCAGCTGTTCTAATGCAGTAGCCCTTATGAGCAATTATGGCTACCGTATCATCAAAGCCAAATGGGCAGGAGGGGCCTCGGTATCGCAAAAAGGATTCTTAACCTCTATCCGTGTTTCTGGGATTGACAGCGTGGGAATTGTCAGTATCATCACCGATATTATCTCCAAACAGCTGAAAATTAATATGAAATCTATCAGCATTACCAGCAACGAGGGAACCTTTGAAGGAAATATTTTTTTGGAGGTACACGACACGCAACAGCTCGAAAACATTATCAATGCCATCAAGGGAGCGAGCAATCTGATTAGTGTGCAAAGAGTAGATTTGAATTGATAAGAAAGATTTATGTATTTTCGCCGCTTTCAATTTTTGAATGAACACAGATAACCAGGCAGCCATTAAGCTAAAAGAAGAGGTAAAACAAAAGTTTGTTGAATACCTCGAAAGGCAACAGCAGCGCAAAACGCCCGAAAGATTTGCCATCCTGGATGAAATATATTCTAACAAAGAGCATTTTGATGTAGAAACGCTTTTTGAACACATGAAGGATAGAAACTACCGCGTGAGCAGGGCAACGGTGTATAATACCTTAGACCTGCTCTTGGATTGCGGCTTGGTGATCAAACATCAGTTTGGGAAAAATATTTCGAGGTTCGAGCGTGCCTATGGCTTTAGGCAACACGATCATTTAATCTGTAATCATTGCAATGAGGTGCTGGAGTTTTGCGACCCTCGCATTCAACAAATAAAAACCACCATGGGCGAGCTCATGCAGTTTCAAATTACCAATCATTCCCTCTATTTATTTGGTAATCCGCAAACAGATGCAGAGGGGAAATGTATGTCTTGTAAGAAAAAAATAAATTAATAATTGGGTATGGTAGATGTAGTTTTAGGGCTTCAATGGGGCGACGAAGGAAAAGGGAAAATCGTAGATGTTTTAACCCCACGTTACGATGTTGTTGCTAGGTTTCAGGGTGGCCCGAATGCCGGTCACTCATTAGAGTTTGGCGGTAATAAGTATGTATTAAACACCATACCTTCTGGCATTTTTCATGAGCATTGCATCAATATCATTGGCAATGGCGTGGTGGTAGACCCTGTGCAGTTAAAGAAAGAAATAGAAAAGGCCATGACTACCGGCATAGATATCAAAAAGAACCTGTATATCTCCGAAAAGGCCCATGTAATTTTACCTACCCACCGTTTAGTAGATGCTGCCAGTGAAGCACATAAAGGCGAGCATAAGGTTGGGTCAACCCTTAGGGGCATTAGCCCTACTTACCAAGATAAAATTGGCAGAAGTGGCCTACGCATTGGCGATTTAACCTCGCCTGGCTTTCAACAAAAATATGCCCATGCCGTTGCCAATCATAAGAAATTGTTGGATGGCTTAAATTACGATTACAATTTAGCCGACCATGAGCCTGCCTTTTTTGAAGCAGTGGAGTTTTTAAAGCAATTTAAAATTATCAACTCAGAATACTTTGTAAACAGCCTCATCCAACAAGGTAAAAAGGTATTGGCAGAAGGTGCCCAAGGCACTTTATTAGACATCGATTTTGGTTCTTATCCATTTGTTACCTCCTCTAATACCATTACGGGTGGGGCTTGCAGTGGTTTAGGCATTGCGCCTCAACATATTCAGAAAGTGTACGGAATTTTTAAAGCCTATTGCACCCGCGTGGGCAACGGCCCATTCCCAACCGAGCAAGAAAACGAGACAGGCGAATTGTTAAGGAAATTAGGTCACGAATTTGGCGCTACCACCGGCCGCCCTAGAAGAACAGGCTGGCTAGATTTGCCTACCCTAAAATATGCCATCATGCTCAATGGGGTAACCGATTTAATTTGTACCAAGAGTGATGTGTTGAGTGGCTTTGAAGACGTTTTAGTTTGCGATGGCTACGAAATAAATGGCGTTAAAACTTCCGAAATTCCATTTGATTTAATGCACAGCGATGCCACGCCTTTGTACCAATCGTTTAAAGGATGGAACGGCGATTTAAGCAAAATAAGAAACTACCAAGATTTACCAGAAACCTTTAAAACCTATATGGATTACGTAGAGGCGCAAATTGGCGTGCCAGTAAATGTGATTTCTGTAGGGCCAGACAGAGAAGAAACCATTATGAAATAATGTTCAACTGTCTTTTATATAGTTGAATAGTGTTTTGCATGCCGTAAATTAAGGCGTCGCATACGAGTGCGTGGCCTATAGAAACTTCTAGTAGATTTGGAATTTCTTGGGCAAAATATTGTAGGTTTTCTAAACTTAAATCATGCCCGGCATTTAAGCCAATGCCAATCTCCTGGGCTACTTTTGCTGCTACTTTATATGGTGCAATAGCCTTTGCCCTATCGCTGGCATAATGTTGCGCGTAGCTCTCTGTATATAGTTCTATTCGGTTTGAACCAACCTGTAAAGCACCCTCTACCATGGCTGGAACAGGGTCTACAAAGACAGAGGTGCGGATATTATGTGAGTTAAAAAGTGCGATGATATCTGTTAAGAAATCTTTTTCTGCCTTGGTATCCCAACCATGGTCGCTGGTAAGTTGGTGATTGGTATCTGGCACTAAGGTAACTTGCGTGGGCTTGGTGGCCAGCACTAACTCCACAAACTTGGGTTCTTTGGGATTGCCTTCTATATTAAATTCGGTGCTTACCACCTCTTTTAAGGCCAATGCATCGGCATAACGAATGTGTCTTTCATCAGGGCGTGGGTGTATGGTGATGCCTTCTGCACCATATTTTTCGCAATTGACAGCCCAGTTTATGACATTTGGATTATTTCCGCCTCTTGAATTGCGAATTAATGCAAGTTTATTTATGTTTACGCTCAATTTTGCCATGTGCAAGTTGAAATTTAAGACCTCAAAATAAGTATAAATTATCTACAGTTAGAAGATTGGTTAAACAAATAAAATATCTCATTCTAGGAATTTGTTTTTGCTGGATTTCCTTTCATCCATTGAAAGCAGAGGAGATTTCATTGAATGTAGATAGCCTTACCCGCTTACTTTCAGAGAATTTAAAGTCTAAGGATAGGGTAGATGTTTTGGTAAAAATTGGCTCTATTTACTATCAAGAGCAAAATCCTGTCTTCGAGAAATATATTTTAGAGGCCTACCAGATTTCTAGTAAGCTAGAGTATGCCAAAGGCTTGGGTCAAACCTATTTTATTTTGGCGCAAGCAAAAGAGAATATAGCTCCTTTAGATAGTGTAGAAATGCTGTATTTAAAAGCCATTGAGTCATTTGAAAAAGCAGATTTGCTGGATAAAAAAGCCCATGCTCAAAATAGTCTTGGCATTGTTTACGAAAGAGTAGGGCGCTACAAGCAAGCATTGGAGTTGTATTACAAAAGCTTGATAGTCTTTAAAACTTTAGAAAATCAAGAAGGTATAGCCAATGAGCTAAACAACATAGGATTAATTTATCAGCTTCAAAAGCAATATTCAAGAGCCATTTTCTTCTACCTTAAAGCCATGGAGATTGGTAAGGCGCTCGCCAATGAAAATATTTTAGCCAATGCTTATAATAATATAGCTATTTGCTATCAAGAACAGCAAAAACCAGAACTGGCAAGAAACTATTTTCAAAAGGTTTTAGAGATTGACATCAAACAAGGGGTGCCAGAAAATTTATCCTTTAGTTACAATAACCTTGGGGTGATTGAGAGTGATTTAAAAAATTACCATCAAGCCAAGCAATATTTCTTAAAGTCGATTTTTGTGAAGGAAGCCAATGGAAGTTATTACGGCTTAGGTAATCCTTATGGAAATTTGGCAAGTGTATACCGATTGCTCAACAATTATGATTCTGCTTTATACTGTCTAAATAAGGCATATAAAATAGCCAAACGAGAGCAATCCATCAGCACCCTGCAAGAGGTATATCAAGAATATGCCAACTTGTATGAGTCTAAAAAAGATTATGCCTCTATGGCCACTTGGCTTAAGAAATTAGCTGTTTTAAAAGATAGCCTTCATCAGGCAGAAAGCGCCATTCAATTAAAAGAACTCGAGCATAATTTCGAGAAAATTATCAGTGAGAAAGAGTTAGATAAAAACAGAAGCCTTCAAGAAAATAGGTACCTTAAATATGGCTTGTTTATCATCGTTGCTGTTTCACTCCTTGCTGCTGTTATTTCATTGATATTTTATGCAAGGAGAATAAAGGCTGTCAATAAATCTTTGCAACAAAATCAAAAGAAAATTGAGGTGCAGAATAAAATTTTGCAAGTAAAAAATATTGAAGTTTTGCAAGCAAAGGAAGCTGCCGAAGAGGCGGCTAACTTAAAGACACAATTTATTTCAACCATTAGCCACGAGATCAGAACACCTCTCAATGCCATCATTGGCGTAACCAATTTACTACAACAATCCAATCCGGCCAAAGAGCAATTAGAGAACCTAAATATCTTAAAAATAAGCTCGGATAATTTGTTGGGCTTGGTAAACAACATCCTTGATTTTAGTAAATTAGAATCTGGTAAGTTACAGCTAGAGAATATCGAGTTTAACTTAAAGGCGCTGGTGCAAGACGTCCGCGATTTATTCTCTGTTAAGGCTTCAGAGAAGGGTATTCAACTGTTAATTACCTACGACGATAAAATTCCAAATGTGCTCAAGGGAGATCCCCTGCGCATCAATCAGCTGTTAATTAACTTGGTGGGTAATGCCATAAAGTTCACCGAAACAGGGTATGTTAAAATAGATGTTAGTTTACAGCTTAGCACCATTAACCATGCTTTGATTTATTTTTCTGTGGCAGATACCGGAATTGGTATTCATCAGAACAAGCAAAAGCAAATTTTTGATAGCTTCACTCAAGCCGATGCTAATACCACGCGCAAATATGGCGGTACAGGCTTGGGCTTGTCTATTTGTAAACGAATATTAGAAACCTTACACAGTCGCCTTCAATTAGACTCTACCATCGGCGTTGGGTCAACCTTTTATTTTACCATTAACTTCGAGGTAAGCAGAAACGCTAGCCTTGGCAAAAGCGCTAAAACAGCTTCATTTGAAGATTCGATAGAAGGCAAAAGGATATTGATAGTAGAAGACAATATGATGAACATCATGGTCCTCCGTCAGTTCCTGGAGCGTTGGGGAGTAAAGGCCGAAATTGCCATGAATGGCCGCGAAGCCATAGACCGCGTTACCGATGGAAATTTTGACGCTGTGTTAATGGACATCCACATGCCAGAAATGGATGGGATAGAAGCCAGTATAGAAATTAGGAAACTGCCCGATGAGCGCAAACGCAACATACCAATTATCGCCTTAACTGCCGAAAACGAAATGCAGTTTAGACAAAAGGTGTACGAGGTAGGAATGAATGATTATATCTTTAAACCATTTAATCCGGATGACCTTAAAGAGCGTTTGGGATATGCCTTATACAATAGCCATATAAACAAATACAGGGCACCTCAATCTTAGTTGAAATGCCCTGCGATAAGTTAGGTTTATAAAACCTTACATATTTCTTCTATACTGTCCGCCTACCTCAAATAAGGCTGCTGTAATCTGACCCAAAGAACAGTACTTCACCGTTTCCATTAACTCCTCAAAGATATTGCCATGGTGAATAGCTACTTGTTGCAACTTGCGCAGCATTTGCTCTCCCATCTCTTTATTGCCCTTCTTTAACTCGTTGAGCATGGTAATCTGAAACTCTTTTTCCTCAGTTGTTGAGCGTATCACCTCTTGCGGAATGATAGTGGGCGAACCTTTAGACGATAAGAAAGTATTTACACCTATGATAGGATACTCACCCGAATGTTTTTGCATTTCGTAATATAAACTCTCTTCTTGAATTTTGGTGCGTTGGTACATGGTTTCCATGGCACCTAAAACGCCTCCTCTTTCGGTAATTCTATCAAACTCGCTTAATACCGCTTCTTCTACCAATTCTGTTAACTCTTCGATGATAAAAGAACCTTGTAAAGGGTTTTCGTTCTTAGCCAATCCCAATTCTCTGTTGATGATTAATTGTATGGCCATGGCCCTTCTTACAGATTCTTCTGTTGGCGTGGTAATAGCCTCATCATAGGCATTGGTGTGTAGCGAATTACAGTTATCATAAATCGCATACAAAGCTTGCAAGGTGGTTCTGATATCGTTAAAGTCTATCTCCTGCGCATGCAAGCTTCTGCCACTGGTTTGGATGTGGTATTTTAACATCTGACTTCTTTCGTTGGCACCATATTTTAACTTCATGGCTTTGGCCCAAATTCTTCTGGCAACCCTTCCAATGACAGCATATTCTGGGTCAACTCCATTAGAGAAGAAGAAGGATAAGTTAGGTGCAAAATCGTCGATGTTCATGCCCCTGCTTAGGTAATACTCTACAAAGGTAAAGCCATTAGAAAGCGTTAAGGCCAATTGGGTAATAGGGTTAGCACCTGCCTCGGCAATATGGTAACCACTGATAGAAACCGAATAGAAATTTCTTACCCCTGTATTGATAAAGTATTGTTGCACATCGCCCATGACACGCAAGCTAAACTCGGTAGAGAAAATACAGGTGTTTTGTGCTTGGTCTTCTTTTAAGATATCGGCTTGAACCGTACCGCGCACTTGCTTTAAGGTATCGGCTTTAATTTTTTGATAAACGTCTTGTGGTAATACCATGTCTCCGGTAACACCTAATAACATCAATCCAAGTCCATCATTACCTTCTGGCAACGGGCCGTTGTAGCGGGGTCTGCTGGTGCCTTTGGCTTTAAAGATGTCATTGATTTTTTGATCTACCTCTGCCTCCAAACCATTTTTCTTGATGTATAGCTCACACTGCTGGTCGATGGCAGCATTCATAAAGAAGGCACAGATAATGGCTGCTGGGCCATTAATGGTCATGGATACCGACGTTTTAGGGTCGGCTAGGTTAAAGCCAGAATACAATTTCTTGGCGGCATCTAAACTCCAAACACTCACGCCCGAGTTTCCAATTTTACCATAGATATCGGGTCTATGGTCGGGGTCGTTGCCATATAAGGTTACTGAGTCGAAGGCAGTGCTCAAACGTGCGGCAGGCATGCCTAAACTCACATAATGAAAACGCTTGTTGGTGCGCTCTGGTCCGCCTTCTCCGGCAAACATCCTGGTAGGGTCTTCGCCTTCGCGTTTAAACGGATAAATGCCAGAGGTATAAGGGAACTCGCCAGGGAAGTTCTCTTGCAAGGCCCAACGAAGGATATCACCCCAACCCTTAAACTTAGGCGTAGCCACCTTGGGTATTTGCGAGTGTGATAACGATTCGGTATGGGTTTTTATCTTAATTTCTTTGTCGCGCACCTTAAAGATAAAGTGCTCGTTGCGGTATTGTTGGGTTTTTTCTTCCCAAGTTTCTAGTAGTTGTCTGTTGCGTGGGTCTAGGTCTAAGGCCAACTGAGAGTAGGTTTCTTGTAAGCCTTTCACCATACGGTCTTTGTCGTCTAGTTTGCTTTCTTTTACGGTTTGAACCGACACATGGATGCCGTATAGTTTGTCGGCAATTTCGGCTTGTTTTTGAACCCACTTATCGTAGTTTCTATTGTTCTCCGAAATTTCGGAAAGGTATCTGTTGCGGGCAGGAGGGATGATATATACCTTCTCAGACATTTCTTCTGAAATCTGGTAGCTTGAACCCAAGTTTGCTCCGGTTTTTTCTACAATTTTATCCATCACGGCTTTGTATAGCCTATTCATGCCTGGGTCGTTAAACTGCGAGGCAATGGTGCCAAACACAGGCATGGTTTCTGGGTCTTTGTCAAACAATACATGGTTGCGTTGGTATTGTTTTTTTACATCTCTTAACGCATCCAACGCACCTTTTTTGTCAAACTTATTCAAGGCAATGATGTCGGCAAAGTCTAGCATGTCTATTTTTTCTAGCTGGGTAGCGGCACCATATTCTGGTGTCATCACATACAAGCTTACATTGCTATGCTCTATAATTTCTGTATCACTTTGTCCGATGCCAGAAGTTTCTAAAATCACCAAATCAAAGCCAGCGGCCTTCACAATATCCACGGCTTCTTTCACATATTTAGATAAGGCCAAATTGCTCTGACGCGTAGCCAAAGAGCGCATATACACTCTTGGGTTTCTAATGGCGTTCATGCGAATTCTATCACCCAACAAGGCACCACCTGTCTTACGTTTGCTTGGGTCAACCGAAATAATGGCAACGGTTTTATCTTTAAAGTCGAGTAAAAACCTGCGCACCAACTCGTCTACCAAAGATGATTTACCAGCACCACCTGTTCCGGTAATACCAAGGATGGGTGTACTAGAAACTTCCTTGGTAATTTCGGGTAATATTTTCTCGAAGTCTTGCGGGAAATTTTCTGCTGCCGAGATAAGCTTGGCAATAGATTTATAGTCTTTTTCTTTGATATGCTTTACTTCTCCATTGAGGTTGGCACCTGTAGGGAAATCACATTTTGCTAGCATGTCATTGATCATGCCTTGCAAGCCCATGGCACGGCCATCATCTGGGTGGTAGATTCTGGTGATACCGTATTGATGTAACTCGTTAATCTCTTCTGGTAAAATGGTTCCGCCACCGCCACCAAAGATTTTAATATGACTACAACCTTTTTCTTTTAACAAATCATACATGTATTTAAAATACTCTACATGCCCACCCTGGTAGCTGGTGAGTGCAATGGCATTGGCATCTTCTTGAATGGCAGTATTTACAACCTCCTCGGCACTGCGGTCGTGCCCCAAATGAATCACCTCTGCGCCACTGGCTTGTATAATTCTGCGCATGATGTTAATGGCTGCATCGTGGCCGTCAAACAAACTGGCTGCGGTAACAACCCTTATTTTGTTTTTAGGAGCATATTTTTCAATCGTTTCCATACAATGTATTTATGGTGTTTAGTGCGCAAAAATAGGGTTTTAAGACAATAAAAGAAGCCCTCTAAAACCGATATACCAATGAATTTCGCATGTTAATGGTATTCGCAGGAATATTGGGAGGTGCATTGGTATTGTAATTCTGACTAAGACTTACCCTGTAGCTTAATTTTTGAGTGAGTAACATGTCTGCCCTCACCTCCGATAAAAGCCTAAAATCCTTGAGGTTAATAAAGTCTGGTTGATAATAAAGCACCATGTCTAGGCTAAACGACTTTTGTTTGAAGTACGAAAAAGACGCATAAAGGTTCAAACGGTTCTTGGCGTTTTTTTCATCCTCAATAGTGGTTTCTTCGTATTCATACATCCACAAAGGGGCGATAAAGGCTTTCATGCTATCTCGGTCCATCAGCCTGATGCGAGGACCTCCGGCCAATAAACCTCTAAATTTGATGCCTAATTGCTGGTTAAATTGGGTTTGCACAAAGGCCTCCCCATTAAGCCATGGGCTGATATTGCGCTTATACCTAAAGTGTTGGTAGGTATTATAATCTAGGTTCTGTTGGTTGGCCTGGATAAAATTAAACTCATGCAAAAATAAATAGGTGTTGATGTTTTGGTTTTTCTGCAAAAATAGCTTGTTACCAAAGGCAATTAATTGGTTTTGATTTTTGATAAAGTTCAGGTTAAACTCTACATCTCCATGAAAACTACTGTCTTGCTGGTCGTATTTTCTGCTTTCAACATTAATTACTTGTTGTGCAAATGTGGCTGTAAAGTGGTATAAGCCAAAGAGTAAAAGTAATATTAATTTTTTCAAGGGTGGCAAAAATAAGTAGGAATCCCATGCCAAAAGAAATTTTATTACATTTGCGTTTCATTTTTCACAATATGGAATTAAAAGACGTTGTTGCAATAGCCGGACAAAGCGGTTTACACAAAGTAGTTGGAAGAAGTAAAAATGGTTTAATTGTAGAAACCATTGGCACTGGAAAGCGCTTTTCTACCAGCTTTCAAGATAAGGTATCAGTATTAGAAGATATTTCGGTTTATACCGTAAACGAAGACATGCGATTGGCAGATGTTTTTGTGAAGCTACATGCTTGTGCAGAAGTGCCAGAAGCTAAGGGCGATTTAAAATCGGTAAGGAGTTTTTTAATTGAAACCATTCAATTAGATAGCGAGCGTGTATATGATAACGACATTAAGAAATTGATGAATTGGTTTCATATCTTAAAAGGAGTGCTTAATTTCGATTCTTTGGTTCAAACCGAAACCGCCGAAGCCGAAGAAAAAGCAGAGGATGCGGCTACAGAAGAGGTAAAAGAAAAGAAAACCAAAAAGGCTGCAGCACCTAAAAATACAGAGGTAAAAAAGGCCGCTAAAACGCCTGCGCCCAAAGCCAACACCAAAGGTAATAATAGCAACAAAACTACCTTTAGACAGAAATCTGTTTAATACAGTTTGGTCTTAGGATTTGCGCTTAGCTATCATAATCATATAGGTAAATAGTGCAGCTCCTAAGACCATTATTCCTGCAAAGAGGTATTTCTCTTTGAGGAAATTGTCATAAGCCAAATACCCCAAGGCTGTGTTTGCAGCCAACACTTTAATGATTTTTTCTGCCGAGTAATTTTGTTTAAACACTCTTGGCAATACCACATACACCACTAATATGATGGCGGCAATGGCTAAGGTCATCCATATCCAATTGTTATTTTCCATCTAATCCTAGGAGTTTCAAAAATTTAAAATGTATTTCGGTATTTTCGTAGATGCCAGAGAATAATTCTGCACCAGGTCCAAAGGCAAAAACGGGTACCATTACGCCGCTATGTCCTTTGCTTGCATAATGTGGAATAAAAGTTTGTTTATTGTCTTTATTTTCCA
>CAYUDC010000020.1:0-29654 GCA_964443415.1 uncultured Chitinophaga sp.
CACCTGAACCGCGCCCATGGTATCATGCTCTGTTCTAAATTCCATGTTGGTTTTTTTAATTATGGCGCAAAAATAAGGGTTTGAACCCAATTAGATATTTTTTTAAAATTCGAAATTTTCAATTTAACATTAAATTTCATAAATGTCAAGTATTGAATTAGTTATATTTATTTTATCTTAGTTTTCTAATCTAATTACTATGGCTACAGACACTACCCAAAACCTTTTGTTTACAGAACACAGGGAATGGCTTTCTTATCTTGAAAGCGCCAAGCAACAGTTTGCAGATTTGCAATTAAGATTGCAAACCGGTTTAAATGGATTGAACCATTCGAGTATGCTTGCTAAAGCAGAATCTTTTCAAAACAGGTTTATCCGACAAAAAGAGGTGATTGATGAATTAAGACATGAAATTAAGCAGCATGAAAATCACCTAGAGAGTTTGGATCAACCCACTCATTTGCTATTACTAACCCATGTGAATTTGCGCGACCAGTATCAACGTTTTTATGAGTTATTTATCGAACTGGAAAGAGATTTTGATGAATTCTTGGCTTAATCCTCCTCGATTTCTGACATTCCAATTTTTTGCTTTTGATGGGTGTAATAATTTTTCACAAAGGTGCACCAATGACAATCTTCTTTGTTGCAACCTGTCTTAAATTGTTTGTTCTGTATTCCTTCAAATGCACTTTTAATTTGATCGGCAACAATTTCTAAGTCTTGAGGGTAAATTTCTACCAATTCTTTGTGGAATTGATAGGTGTTTTTCCCTTTGTCTCCAGCGCCTATTATGGGTTCCACAAAATCGAAGATGGTTCTTTGCATATCCCAATTTTTCTGTACGTCATAATCCATCAACAGTTTGTAGAATACTGCCTGACGCCAATAATCTCCGCCAAATTGGTCTTCAAACGAGGGCTCCTTTCCTTTTTCTATCGCTTTTGCAACTCCTTCTGGGTTGGGCCTTTTAAATTTATCTTTGGCATTTTTATAGGAGCCAGTTTTATAATCTATGACATCTACTAAATTGCCTGTAAACTCTAGTTTATCTAGTTTTCCATTGAGCGGAATACCTTTCACTACCACATTTCTGTAAGGCTTTTCTACACTGGTAACTTTATTCCAACCTCCTACATATTCTTGATAGTAGGCGGGTAAAATACTTTCACCATATTCTATTCGTCTTTTAAATTCTATTTCGGTAAAGCTATCTCTGTTTCGTTTCATAAACCATTTAAAGTCGTTTACCAACTGTTCTATGCCTCCAAATTCCTTGTTTGGATGTGCATTCATTTTTCTAAATAGCTGCTCTAGGGCAAAGTGAATAGCCGACCCAAAGGTCATACTCGCACTCTTAGGTGCTGGTACTCGAATGAAATTATTAAAATAGAAACTGATAGGGCATTTTAAATAGGTATTTAAGTGGGTAACACTTAAACTGTATTTCTCTAATAAAGAATCTGTAAAAGCATTGTCAATAATAGAATCTGGTATACCGCCTTGTTCTTTGGGTTGGGCTTTTTCCATGTATTCCATTACCATTTCTGGGTTAAAATCTATCACAGTTTCTTTTATCACCTCTTTGTCTTTTAACTCTGCTAAAAATCTAGATGGCTCTAGTTCTTTTTGGGTTAACTCGTAACTACAATAACTTAATTCAAGGTGTTTTCGAGCTCGGGTCAAACCAACATAAAATAGTCTTCTGGCTTCTTCTGCCTCATCTGCTGTGATTGTAAACAAATTGTCTGGTAGTTTAAACCCACGATTAATAGGGCTTTGATCCCATGTTTTACTATCACAACCAATCATAAATACATAATCAAATTCTAATCCTTTGGCCGAATGAGCAGTGATAAAATTAACACCATTATTCGCATACCATACTTTTTCGGCGGGCAAATCTATATTGTCTTGCTGCATTAAGTCGAAGGTTTCGAGTAGGGTGGTCAAAGTATGATTAGCCTTCTTACCACATTCTAATTTTATAAAATCAAAGAATGTTTGAAGTACTTCCATTTGCCAGCTTCTTTCACTTGCACTAAGAGCAGAGCCTAATAAGCCGCATTCTCGGATAATTGTGTGCAGTGTTTCTTGTGGGGTTTGGTTGAGGTTTACGGCAATTAAATGTTCTATCGTTTCAATGAAGCTTGCAAAATTATTGGGATGGCTGGTTTGGTTAAATAAATCGGGCTTTTTGGGTTGACCCAAAGTTTTAAGTTCCACACGCCAGTTGGTTTGACGTTCATTAAAATTTAAACGAGCAATGTTTAAAGAAAGCTTAGCAATTTCTTGGGTGTCTAAAGAAAACTCTTGAAAGTGCATCAATTCAAAAAGATAACTTTCTCCACTATGTGGTATTTTAGTTTCTGCCACTAAATATCGCATGATGGTGAGGAGTTTTAGCACCAAAGGTTCTTGTAATATGTTAATTCGTTTGCGGGTATTTACCTCTATTTCTTTTTCTTTAAAGTAACGAACCATCTCATCTGCTTGGGCATGTTTTCTATAGATAATTGCAATCTCGCTCATGCTTACGCCTTGAGATTTTAAATCAAGAATGCGCTCGCAAATACTTGCACTTTCATGTATGGCGTGATAGTATTTTTTAAGGATAGGTTCGCTTGGATTAATTTGTCTTTCTGGGTTTGCTGCCAGTAAGTGTTTTTGATGATTAATTCTTTGGGTATTATTTTGTATGAGTGCTTCTGCAGCATTTAAAATAGGGGCTGTAGAGCGGTAATTTTCTTCTAAGGTAACAAGGTTTAGGTTCGACCCAAATTGCTTTACAAAAAGTTCTATATTGGCAATACTAGCACCTTGAAACCTATAGATACTTTGATCGTCGTCGCCAACTGCAAAGATGTTAGGAGAGTCCCAATAGCTAATTAACTCTTGCAATAAATCGTTTTGAGAGCCACTGGTATCTTGAAATTCATCTACGAGAATATATTGAAATCTTTCCTGGTAATTGGCCAACATCGCTGGGTCGTTTCTAAAGGCTTTTAGCACCCAAAGAATCATATCGCTAAAATCGTAACGGTAATTTTTTATCAGCAGTTCTTGAAAGGGTTCAAACAATAAAACGCCTGCTTTTAGCAGTTCCATTTTTCTATACTCTTCATTGAGTTTGTCTGTTTTTAAATCACCTGCTTCATGGTAGCCACCTTCTTTCTTTTTGGTTTTTTTCTTATAGGTATATTCTTCTCTTAAAGGCAAGTCTTTGCAATACTCATCAATCTTTTGTAGCAAGTAATCTGTTTGCCAATCTTCTTTTTTCATGATAGCAAATAGCGTACTAAGCCTTCCTATCTCGTAGTATGGGTCGCCGGTATATCTTTTTAGAACATGATTTTTGGGCAGCTCATCAATCATCTGCCTGAGAAATTGATTCTCTTCGAGCTTGCTTATGGGGTCGAGGTTTCTGTAACCAAAATAATCAAGATTTTCTTGAATCACTAAATTGCAAAAGGCATGAAAGGTGGCAATTTGTACACGATAGGCATCTGGCCCAATAAAGTTCTGTAACCTTTTGCGCATGGCTACAGTGCCTGCGTCTGTATAAGTTAAACAAAGAATGTTTTCTGGATGAACATCTGTTTGTATGAGAATATTGGCAATACGTGACGCTAAAATTTGTGTTTTACCTGTACCTGGCCCTGCCAAAACCATTACAGGCCCATCTATTTGGTTTACCGCAACTTTTTGTTGGGCATTTAAAGCATCATAAATTTCAGTAAATTTTTCAGTGTAATTTTTAACCGCCATAGGGTTTCAAATTACAGCAATGCGATTAAATTTTTACTAACAAAACAGCGGCATATGCCACAATTCCTTCTTTTCTACCAATAAATCCCATTTTCTCATTGGTGGTAGCTTTGATGGATACATCGTCAATGGATATGCCTGCTATTTCCGCAATTTTGCTACGCATACTCAAGGCATGTGGCATTATCTTGGGACTTTCGCAAACCACAGAGCTATCTATATTGCCAATTTTATAGCCCTTCTCTTGGATGAGTGAAATAGTTTTTGCGAAGATGATTTTGCTATCTATTCCTTTGTTTTCTTGAGAGGTATCTGGGAAGTGAATACCAATATCGCCAAGAGCCAAGGCTCCAAGCACCGCGTCGCTAATGGCATGTAATAGCACATCTGCATCACTGTGCCCAAGAATGCCTTTTTGTGCGGGAATTTTTATACCACCTAGCCAGAAATCTCTGCCTTCAACCAGTTGGTGAACATCAAATCCAAATCCTATGCGCATGCTAATTTACTGGCGTTTTTTTGTCTTCTTCGTTCTGACTAACGAATGCGTCTAAGTCGAACAACATCGAAAAACGAATGGTTCTTTCAAGCGGATTTCTTTGCTCTATTGGAACTAAATAGGATAAGTCTAAGCCAAATACGTTAAATCTAAAACCTGCACCAAAGGTTAAGTATTTTCTATTTCCCTTGGTAGGTGGTTCGTGAAAATAACCTGCTCTTAAGGCAAATTGCTTGTCGTACCAATACTCTAAACCAGCAGAAATATTTATTTCTTGCATCTCTTCTTTAAATCCATTTGGGGCATCATTAAACGATTGTAACATCCCTTGTATTACCGGTGGATTAGGGTCTTTACCCTTTTCAATAATGAGGTTGTTATCCGAGTCAAAAACATAATCACCCAATGAATCTCTTAAGTAAACTGGATTGGATGGAACCAGCAATTTGTTAAAGTCTAAAGCAAAAGCCAAGGTATTGTATTGGTCTATTTCAACCTGGGCATAGCCACCCACACGCATATTGATGGGAATAAAATTCTCATTGATTTTAGAGGTATAACTAATTTTAGAACCAATATTAGTAATAGCTGCACCAATACCATAGTTCATGGTATACTTTTTATCTTCGAATTTTACTTTGGTTTTATTTCTATAGTATGCGGTAATGTCGCCAGCAAAAGCATTTCCAGCTCTTACATCTGTTTGCGAGCGGTTGAGGGCTCCTGCTAAATCAGAACGAATATATCGCATGGCAATTCCCAAAGAGAAATAGTCAGAAAGTTTAGAAGCATATCCTACATCGAGGGCAAATTCATTGGGTGTATAATCGCCAGTACTGCTTCCAAACTGGTCTGTAAAATTAATCTGACCCATCGAAAAGTAGCGCAAAGAACCTGCAATAGCAGAACGATTATTTACTTTGGTATAACCAGTTAAATAGGCAAGTGAGATATCTGGTACAAGGCTTCTAAGCCATGGGGTGTATGAAAGTCCAATTGAACCTTTTTTATCATTAAATGGAAGTTTAGAAATGTTCCAATGCATCGCATAGGGGTCGTTGGGTGTAGCAACACCAGCGTCTCCCATAGCACCACTCCGGGCTTCGGGTGTAATCATTAAAAATGGAACTGCGGTGGTAATGGTATTCTGCCTTCCATCCAATTGTGAGTTAGACCCTGCAATCTGAGCCGTACTATCCGTAAAACTTAAGCCAGTAAAAAGAGCGCCAAGCATTACATTTTTAAAACTTATCATTCTATTTTTCATGTTCACTATTCTAAGCAAAAATAAGGAAGGGTTTAACTTAAGCAACTTAATTTAAAAGTAGGAGTTTTTCAATTTTCTCTATCAAAGGTTTTCCCTCCGATTTAACTTTAACCTTATAGATGTAAACGCCATTGGCTAACCTATCTCCATATTCATCTTTTCCGTCCCAAACAAAAGACTCAAAGTGTGACCCATCCGCAAAAAACTGATCTTGGAAGCTTTTTACCAATTTTCCATTAACGGTAAAAATTTGAAGTAATACCTGCAAATTTTCTCCTCTCAAATTGTGGTCGAAATGGAAAGTAGTTTTGGTGGTAAAAGGATTTGGGTAGTTTAATAGGTTGGCAATGCTAGGCTTTTCATTGCTCTTTACTTCAAAAGTTAGGCTCGCTTCTGATGGATTATTGTAAGTATCAAATGCTTTAAACTTTAAAGTGTGTTTTCCTGCTGGTAAATCTTTGAGTTCGTATACTACCTCACCACTTTGATAACTATCTAAAGTGGCCTGATAATAGTCGTTTACCACTACGCTTTGGGTGAGGTTATCATTTAAATGAAAGCTTAAATCCCTGCCAATTCCTCTTCCAGTGGTATTGATTCCGTTTTGATCAAAAAGCTTTACAATTAGTTTTGAGTTTTGTCCGGTTAATCCACCATTTACAAAGTTTTCATTGTTTAAAAATAGTTTAATTTCTGGCCCAATATTATCACCAGATACATTGTTTCCTGTTCCACCAATCAGAATGGTATTGGTAAAACCGTTGGCATCAATTGCATTTGTGTTTGCGTAATAAGAAATTTTGCCATTCCCAAACTCGTAGGCAATATCTTTAGGTACAATAAAACTAAAAGTAAACTCACCATTTACAACACTGGCTTTGCCTCTATATAATACATTGTTTTGCATTTGAAAAGGCACCTTGTTATTATCGGCAGTGTTTCCAAGGGTTTGGTACCTGGCAAATTTATCAAACACGATAGGATAGACCACCCCATTAAAGTTTGAAAGTTTAGCTCCATTGATATCGTACACTTCTCCTTTTACTTCAAACTTTTGGAGTGCTTTCAGTGTATCATTAAAATTGGCAATGGGTGTTCCATTTATCTGTGTAGTTCTTACATTTAATTTTGGATAGGCAATCTTAATAAATGGATCACCAAGCAGTACAAAATTTCTGGTATTTTTATCATTGTAATCATTCTTGGTGAACCTAATGATATCGCCTAATCTTGGTGGGTTTATCTGTGAGAGTGAATCGAAGCCTACATGTCGGTAAAAGGCATTATTAAGAGATAAGTTTTGTCCGCTAAATACCAATCTTACGGTAGTAAAAAGTGCAATGGCACCTCCAACAGGATTTAATAAAACCAATTCGCCAGCAGAATACCTATTAGGGTCATCAAACCTACTAAACTCACAAGTGGCAGTTAAAAACATGGGCAACTTTACCCCATTTTCTACCTTGCCATTTGTCCAACTATTTACATCATCAATGCCCATTACCCTTTCGGCAGTGAGTCCAACTTCACCTCCGTGGCCAGTATAATTAAAAATCAGACATCCATTTTCTATGCTGTTATTAATGGCTTTTTTAGCATCTGGATACCTCGCTCCACCCGCTGTACTTTCTAATGGATAGGCATCTAAGAAAATCTTTTCTACATTAAATTCTGGGTAGTTATTCAGTACATTAGAGGCTAAGCCATTGGCCTGATTGATGTGCAAGCTATTGTCTCCATCATCAGCAGAAAATACGATTCGATTTCTCCAGTTTCCAAATGCCTCTATAGAGGTATAAGAAATAATCTTATCCACCATATTTTTTGCCTCTTCTTCATTGGTTACAATCAACCTACCTAAACCAATATCTAAGGTTTCTTTTACACCTTGCCAAGCATCTTCTGGCTCATCCCACAATCCTTCATTGTCATCTAAAAAGCCAAAGTAATCATCGCTGCAATAAGATAAAGTTGGACTAAAAGACTCCGCACTTTCGAAGGTTGGTATATAATTGGTATTTGGATTCTGACGGTATTTGTAATCAAAAGAAGCGCGTCCAAAGAATAGAGCAATTTTAGGGGCTAGGGCAGGACTAGAAGCTTTTATATAAAACATCCTTAAGAAATCTTTGATGGCGGTGATGTCTTGCGAACCACCAGAAAATTCATTGTAAATTTCTTGAATGTTTACCACATGAATAGAAAGTCCTTGTGTTTTTTGATGATGTTCTGCTAATCTCAATGCTTGTTTAGTAAAGGCAGGATGGGTAATAATAAATCCATCTGGAATACTTAACGCATGAAGATTTTGGTTGGCCAAGGTTTGCCAGCCAGAAATTTGAAGGTAATTACTACCATCAAAAATGGCAAAGGTTTTAAGGGTGTCTGTGGCAGCATTGTAAATATAGTTGCCACTCATTAAACTACCTTCAATTATACCAGGCTGTAATGGTTGGGTAACATCCCAAATAAAAAGGTTTCGGTTCGACCCAACCTGATACGTTACAGTTTTACCTGCGCCAATATGGCTCGCATCTTTAAATACAAAATTGCCATTGGTATTTCGTAAGGTGGCATTGGCTTGTATCTCAAAAAAATCTAACCAGCCCACACTTCCCGAGGCGGGTTTGTTATAAACATAATTAAGGGTAAAGTTTGCCGCCGAAGGGGTAAATGTTGTTTTGTTGATGATGAGCCCACAAGTATAAGGTGCCTCATAGCCGGGGCTAATGCTGCTACAACTTTGGCTAAGAACAATATTATTGCCTAATTTTATATCAAATGTGCTTGGAAAAAATGACCTTGCGGTGACTGAAGATTTTAACTGAACTGCCGAACCATTTACCCAATTGGGTATGCTTACATTAAAGGATTGTTGGATTACTCTATCAAATTCTTCGCCTACCCATACTTTTCCTGATTTTATGAGGTTAGAAACTTCATTATTGTAAACCTGCAAATGCTTATAGGTAGATATGGTGGTATCTGTATTGCTAGGCGTATTTATTTTTTGTATTCTTTTGCCTGGGCTGTTTCCTAAGGTAAGAAAGTAATAGGTGGTATCTGAGTATAGGTTAGAATTAAATGAAAATTCTTTGGTATTGTAGTCATAGTTCCATTGGTTGATTTGGGATTCGCCGTAGAAAAGGATAAAATCACCAGCATTTAATTTGCCATCGGCTTCTCCTTGCACTTGAATGGCTATTTCTTCTAAATCATCAATTCTTGGAATACTATTTTTTGCAGGTAACATGCCTGCACCTCTTCCATATAACTTTAAATTTCTAGGGTCTAATTGTTCAACATTAAAGCCCATGCTTTTAAGTAAGGCTTGGTCTATTCGGTAAATTCCGTTTTGGGTGGTGGCAATTTTGTACCAAATTCCAGAAGCCAAAACAGAATTTGAAGCAAAAACCGGTTTTTTATTTTGGGATTTTACACGCTGCTCATTTGTGACAGTTTGCGCTGTGGCATAAGCTAGGGTCAACCCAGCTAACAATGTGAAAGATAGTCTTTTAAATAAAAGAAATTTCAGGGTTTTATTCATTGCTTCGCTTAAAATAATTGAACTTTTAGGTCGTTAGGTGCATACAATAACGACAACAAATTAAAGTAAATTGTTTGAACACGTAACAACATATTAAAACTATTCTTATAATTGCAATTCTGTGTTTTTAAATTAGGGCCATTAAACTAATCAATGAATCGGGTGAAAAGCTTTCTTAAAAGGCTAGAATATTTTCTGTTAATGATGCTTCCCTTTGCAGGGGAGTTATATGCGCAGGATCCGCAGTTTTCGCAGTTTTATGCGAATCCGGTTTACGTTAATCCTGCGTATGCGGGAAGCTCAAAGGTGGGCAGATTTGTGCTCAATTCAAGGAGTCAATGGCCCAGTATTTCTGGTTCATTCACTACCGGTTCTGTAAGTTACGACGAGCATTTTAATAATATCAATGGTGGTATAGCATTGCAAGCAGTGTATGATGAGCAAGGTGTTGGTACACTAAGAACTTTTGCTTTTAATTTTGCATATGCATACGAAATTCCAGTCACCCGTAACTTTACTGTTAGGGCTGCTGTTCAGGCTGGGTTCTTCCAAAAATCTATAGATTTTTCTAAGTTATTATGGTACGACCAAATTGTGAGAACGCAAGGTTTTGTTAATCCAACCAATGAGCCACCAGGAAATCCTTCTATTATTAGTCCAAATTTTGCCACAGGGATTATAGGTTATTCAAGAAACTTCTATGCAGGATTTGCTGTCCATAATATTTTCGAGCCTTCTCAAAAGTTTTTCTCTGGTGCAGCCAACCCTGTTCCAAGAAGGTTTACGGGAAATATGGGTTTAGTAGTTCCTATTAGAGAGGATAAAACCAATAAACGCTCTATTAACTTGTATCCGAATGTTATTGTCATGTCTCAAAGGCAGTTTAATCAAGTGAACTTGGGAATGTATGTTAACAGGGGGCCATTTATTGTGGGAGGTTATTTTAGGCAAAATACGGTTAACTCCGATGCCTTTATTGTAGTGGCTGGAATTAGGACAGGTAAAGTTAAGTTTGGTTATTCCTATGATGGAACCGTGAGTAACGCTCGAAGAGGAGCCGTGAACTCCCATGAAGTTTCATTGGCCTATGAAATTAAAAAACGTAATCCAAGGGTGAAAGTAAGAAAAGTTACTTGTCCTGATTTTTAATTTTAATTTTTTTGCCTAAGTTGCAGTACGATATACTATTTTAGTAAATAAATGGTTCTAGAATATTCACTGTATCGTTACTAAATCATGAATAGATTTTTTATATGCTGTGCGTTTACACTTTTGATGCTTGCAGATGTTTCTGCACAGGATCCTCAGTTAACACAGTTCTATGCTTCGCCGCTCTACACAAACCCTGCGATGGCTGGCGCTTCAAGAAAAATTAGGTTCACGCTTAATGCTCGCGACCAGTATACCGCATTAAACAATAACTATCAGACTGCTGTGGTAGGTTTTGACGCTTACCTCCCAAAAATTAAAAGTGGTTTTGGAATTGTATCCATGTATGACGTAGCTGGTGATGGTGGCTTAACCTCTACCAGTGTTAATGCTATCTACTCTTATAACCTTGAGTTAAACAGAGAATGGGCCGTTAACATGGCAATACAAGGTGGCGTATTGCAGCGCAGGTACGACTTTAGCCGTTTTGTTTTTAGAGACATGATAGACCCAACTCAAGGGCCAGTGCTACCTACAGCCGAGGCTAAGGGTTTGGAGCAAATTATGGTGCCAAATATCGGAGTAGGTGGTTTATTGTATAGTAGTAGAATGTTTTTTGGAGCTGCCATTCATAATGTGCTTGAGCCCAACATGTCTTTTTATACGCCAGATTTAGATAATGTTGCTTTGATTCTTCCAAGAAGGTTTACTGGTCATGCTGGCTTAAATATTTACCTAAACAAAGCAAGGTTCGAGGAAAATAGGGTGATTCTATCGCCAAATATATTGGTGATGCAGCAGCGCAATTTTTTTCAAATGAATATGGGCTGCTACCTAAAGCAAAAAGCACTCACTATCGGCGCTTGGTATAGGCAAACTTCTACCAATGGAGATGCCTTTATTTTTATGATGGGACTAAAGTTCCCTTCGGTACGGGTGGGCTATAGTTACGATGCGATTATTTCTTCCGCAAAAACAGCTACCATTGGTTCCCACGAGATAAGTTTGGGTTTTGAGATAAAAACCAAAAATCGCACAGGAGCTAGATATAATAAGAAATTGGTCTGTCCAGCCTTGTAGATTTTTAAGATAATTCTGAAAAAAAAGTGGACATCTACATGAAAATGTTAAAAAATTCGTTAGTTTTGAAAATTCCAATAGTTATCAAATCATGAAAGGTATTTCTAAATTCTTTCTTTTTGCTACAGCAGCAGCCGGTTTAATCGCTGGTTCTTCATGTAACAGAGCCGGTAAGTCGAGCACTACCGGATGGAAGTACAATGACGCAAAATGGGGCGGTTTCGAAAAGCACAAGTTTAAAGAGCAAGAAACAGGTCCAGGTTTAATTTTTGTGGAGGGTGGTACTTTCACCATGGGACAGGCTGAACAAGACCTTACCTATGATCACAACAATATGAAGCGTCGTATTTCTGTGAGTAGTTTTTACATGGACGAAACAGAAGTGTCGAACTTCCATTATCTAGAGTACTTGCATTGGTTAATGCGTCAGTATTCTGATAATCCTGTAATTTATACAAAAGCCTTACCTGATACTTTGGTTTGGAGAGATAAGCTCTCTTACAACGAGCCTTATGTATTGTATTATCTGCGTCACCCAGCGTACCGCGATTATCCTGTTGTGGGAGTTAATTGGGTTCAAGCTGCAGAATATTGCAAATGGCGTACAGATAGGGTAAATGAAATGATCATGGTGAGAGAAGGATTTATCTCACTTGATATTCAAAAGCAATCTGGTGAAAACAACTTTAATACCGAAGCTTATTTGTTAGGTTTATATACCCCTTCAATCAAAAAGGAGCTTCGTGATTATGCGCCAGGTGGCAAGCAACGCCAAGTTCGAATGGAAGATGGTATTTTATTGCCTTCTTATCGCTTGCCTACAGAAGCAGAGTGGGAATATGCTGCTAGCGCGTACAAATCGGCTGGCTACAATGAGAACGTAGATGTGAAACGTATTTATCCTTGGAACGGTTTAACCCTTCGCAGGTCTGATACAGAAAAAACACGCGGTCGCATGTACGCTAACTATACCCGTGGTCGTGGTGACGGTGCTGGTATTGCTGGTAACTTAAATGATGGTGCTATCTATACTACCTTGGTAAAAGATAAAACTTATTTACCTAATGATTTTGGTTTATACCACATGTCGGGTAACGTAAGTGAATGGACAAACGATGTTTATCGTCCATTGTCCTTAGAAGATATGACTGGTTTTAACCCTTATCGTGGTAATGAATACAAGAAATATAAAACTGATGCTGATGGTTATATCTCTGAGAAGGATAGCCTTGGTCGCATGATTTATGTGGATGTTACCGAAGAAGACAACGCTAAGCGTAGAAACTACAAAAAGGCCGATAACATTGGTTTCAGAGATGAATTGCAATACCCAGATATCGAAATGAAATACGAGTATGGTGTGAGTTCATTAATTGACAATGCTGCTAGGGTTTACAAAGGAGGTTCATGGGCTGACAAAGCATATTGGTTAGTACCAGGAACACGCCGCTATTTGGATCAAGAACAAGCCACTGCAACTATTGGATTCCGTTGCGTAATGGATAGAGTTGGTTCGATGACTAAAGGAAAGAAATAATAAACTCTAAAGATATTTGAAGAGGGCTGCCAGTTTTGGTAGCCCTTTTTTATTTAAGTAAGGTGATAGTTCCATGGTAATTTTTCCACTCACCTTGATTTCTTTTCTTGGTATTGAGTAAGTAGTAATAAACACCTTCAGTTAATTCGGCTCCGTTTTTATCTAAGCCGTTCCATCTAAAATCAATGCTGTTAGATTCGAAAACCAATTGGCCCCAACGATTGTAAATTCTAATTTCACCTTCCTCGCATTGACCAATTACTCCTGTGAGTCTATATTCATCATTAAAGCCATCCCCGTTGGGTGTAAATACATTGGCTTGCTTAAAATTACTTAAAGAATCTGGGATAAATACAAAACCCTCTGCTGTGTCGGCACAATTAGTTCCATACTCGGTAATTAGAATAATGGGTTTGTTGTAATATTCGCTGCTAAGTTGTTTAACGGGATTTTCTTCATAACTACTGTCACCATCTGGGAAACGCCAGAAAAAGTTAGCCGCCCCAGGCGTTTCGTTAAAAAAGCTAAATATAGAATTACAAGTGTCTATACTATGACTAAAGCTAGTTTTGGAAATCCTAAAATCGAATTTTAAGGCAGCATTGCTGCAACGCGGACTTACATTTACCGCACCAAATACATTGCTTGGCGTGGTTTTTAAATCACTAAATGGAACATCATTGTTGGGGCAACTGGCGCACATGCTCTGATATACAACCCCTCGTTTATCAAATCTACTGGTGCCACCATCTACATGGTCGCCAGTATTATTCGGATTGTCTCCCCCAAGAAAGGTAGCATACAATAAACTACTAGCTTCTTTATTAAGCAGCATGAGGTAGAAATCACTTCCATCGGTACTCGGCTGAAATGCATCTGGGGTAACTTGCAAGCCAACTGTAGAAGAATTGCTATTGTCTATTTTGGTTGCGGTTCTGCCTCCCCAAGAACTCACATAAATGCGTTTGCAATCATCCACTAGAAAGGCATTAATGGTGAGGTCTATTTGGTTGCGGCCTGAACCAAAAACGGTTGACCACCTTTTAGTTTGAAGGTCTTCTGTGAAAGAGGCTATAAACTGATGTGCATTTGGGTTATTGTATTTACCTGCAGTAACCGGGATGGTTCCCTTGCTTTGCCCTACCACGTATATATGGTTGTCTAGGTCTTCTTCTAAAGAAATGGTTTGGTCGTATTGGTCGGTCCCAAAATAGGTGGCAGCCAATATTGTTTTGCCATCTTTAGAAATTTTGGCAATAATGCCATCACATGTTCCTCCTCCAAAGCTGCTTTGAAAGGCATTGGCAGAGGTTTTAAAATTTGAACTATTGGTTCCACCGCATAAAAGTATATCCCCAGTTTGGGTAAAGTCTATGCTATAAAAGGCATCTACGCCGCTGCCTCCTAATAGGGTAGACCATTCTAAGTTGTTTAAGTTGCTGCTAAATTTTGCAATTACACCATCTTGAGGCCCACTTAAGTTGCTTTGAATACTGCCAGCGGTGGTTGGAAAGGTATCCGATTGCGTAAATGTACTGATGTAGATATCATTGTTATCATCACAAATAACATCTCCACGATAACTATCTGCAAAAAAGTAATTGGTTATATTGTTAAAGTTTATACCATCGTTGGCATTTCCCCCAAAGTAAGTTGAAGCCAATAAAACGCCTGATGCATCAAATTTAGTTAGAATGATATCATGTCTTCCATTATGGCTTTTATCGTAGGCTGTGGCGCTGGTTGGGAAGTTGTTGGAATAGGTATTGCCTAATACTACCAAGTGATTATTTTTATCTACCACTAAGCTATGCGGGATTTCGTTATTGTTACCGCCGAGGTAGGTGGCATAAAGCAATTGTGTTCCATCGCTACTGTATTTAGAAATGGTGATATCACAAGGAAATTGAGAAAGGCCAATTTCTCCTTCAGACAATCCACCTCCTGCATAGTTTAATTGAAAGGCCCCTGCAGTGGTAGGGTATTTTCCGTTAGGGATGGTGCTTGGGCCTGTAGTGATTCCCGCAGCATACAAGGTGCCATTTTCGCCGTAGGTAGCAGAGCATCCAAAATTGTCGGCAGTGGAGCCAGAATAGGTAAGGAACACGATTTCTGGATCGATGATAAGCGGGTATTGAGGTAAATAATTCTTTCCAGCTTCAAACCTAACAGTATCGCCAGATAGATTAAACCGAATGTCTACTTCTTGTTTTTTACCATTCACAAATTGCCAAGCAATGGGTCTTGATTCTTTAATGGTTTCAAAGGCAGTTTCGATGTATAATTCTTCGTATTGTAAATAAATTTTTCGAGCCCCATTCACTTTGATACAAATATTAGAGAGTTGGGCATGTGCACCCACTAAGTACTCATACTTTAATTGATTGTTTGCTTGGTTCAAAACAAGATGAATACCAGGATAAAGGTTTTGTAAAGACACTTTGGTGGCAACAGGTACCCGACTTTTCCATTTAGAGACATCGTTTCCTAGATAGTAATTATGGTAGAATTGGGTGGCCTCTTCTATCTTAGGCTGTGCATTTTGGGCGCCAATAAAGTTTAGCTGGAGTGCCGCAATTTCTAAGCTAGTATTCAATTCTTTTTGTGAAGAATGATGTCCCCTCATTTGGGCTAATTGGCCAGCATGATAAAAATAGTATTGAATACTATGATGGTTTACTTGCACTTCGTGTTGATGTCCAATACTTCTAAAGAGTATATCTGGATGCCACTGACCTTTGTTTTGAATCCAATATTGAGCAGCTTGCTCTGGCAAGACCTTAGGCAGATGTTCAGCTTTTGCACTCCATCTAAACAGAATGAATAAAGAGAGGATGAATATTTTTTGGTTCAAACCGAAATATTTACCCCACTAAATTAGGTAATTCCAAGGGCAAAAGGCAAGAGCATGCCTAATTATGGATTATTTAAGAAAAAAATTATGACCATTGCAACCTAATTCTATTGCTATTCATCTAACCTATTAAGTAAGTTAAAGTGAGCAAACAGCTTGATGAAAAAATTCTACAGGGATGTTTAAAAAGGGATGTAAAACACCAAAAGGCGTTTTACGATCACTTTAGCAGTACGATGTATGCCGTTTGTCTTAGGTACAGCAATACAAAAGAAGATGCAAAGGATATTTTGCAGGAAGGTTTTGTAAAGGTGTTTTCTAAGTTAGATCAGTATACAGGAAAGGGTTCTTTGGAAGGTTGGATGAAACGGGTTTTTATTAATACGGCTTTAGAGCATTACAGGGTAAATAAAAATCACATGAACCAAAGCGATGTGGAGGCAGCTTATGAAATTGGCACCGAATCAGACGCATTGGCAAAAATTTCTCAGAAAGAAATATTTGAGGTGATGCAAAAAATGGCTGTAGGTTACCGAACTATACTCAACTTATATGCAATAGAGGGTTATTCGCACGCAGAGATTGCAGAAATGTTAGGGATAAGTGAAGGTACTTCAAAAAGCCAATTATCTAGGGCACGTGTAATTTTCATCCAAACTTGGAAGTCCATTCAAACATAAAAAAACAGATTTTGAAGATAGAAGATAACATAGATCAATTGCTGTCGTCGCGGATGGAAGGCTGTCAAATAGAGGCACCAGAAGGCTTGTGGGAATCCATTAGGTCTGAGTTGCCATCTCAATTGCCAAGCGACGGAGGTGCAAGCATGAGTGGTAAAATATTTGGCTCCATTAAATCGGTCTCATTTGGAGTGAAGGTTGCTTTGGTTTCTGGAGGCTTAGCCATTGGAAGTTTAGTTGTTTATATGGTAAATGATAGCATTCTGTCTGAACCAAAGTCCGAGATGGTGCAAAGTAAAGCTTCTGACAATGAGTTATTAGAAGAACCAAGCACCGAAGAAAGCGCAAAGGAATTGACACCATCTAAAGCGCCATTGGTTCAAACCGAATTTAAACAAAGGGGTAAAGCAACCATTGAAAATCCTGAAAAGATTGAGGAATTTGTAAAACAGTATTCGAGTGAGCCTAATGAAATGAGCGAAACAGGGATGCCTGATTTACCAATACCATCAATAGTGAGCTCTGAAGCTGAACCTAAAAAACCTGAAGTGAAAGTTGAACCAGAGAATGAATCCATAGAGACTGAATCTGTCATAAAAGATGAACCCGCTTCAAAGGAAGATTTTTCTGAAAAGCATCAACCCAAATTTTACAATTTTATTTCGCCAAACGGAGATGGAAAGAATGATACTTGGTTTGTGGATATTGAAGAAGTGTCAGATTTTCATTTAATTATATATAATTCTAGCGGTGTATTGGTGTTTGAAACCAATAAATCTACTGACCATTGGAAAGGAGAGGACAGTAAAACCGGGATGATTTGTGAAGTAGGTCGATATGTATTTGTATTGAACTATAAATTAGAAAACGACACCAAGTTCACAACCAAACAAGGAACCATTATGCTTTTTAGATAATTTGAAATCTCAAGAAAAATGAATAGATTGGCAGACAAAATTGAATTAACACTAAATTTAAACTATAAAATATGAATCGATTATTTACCAGATTAGCCTTTTGGGTGATTGCCGTGCTAAGCACAGCATCCTCGTTTGCGCAGTCTTTATCCTTGGATGTGGGGCCGAACATTATATGTTTTGGCAAGCCATTACAGGTGAGGGCTGTGTTGTCGGGTGTAAGTCCAAGCGACGTTACCGCCTACCGTTTTGATTGGGGAAATGGCGACTCTACTGTGAATTTCTTGGGAAGTCCTGTGGTGAATTTTGCTACCAAGCAATATGCTGCCGCTGGTATTTACCAAGTAACTGTAACAGCTAGGTTCTCTAACCGTGGTCCATTAACTGCAAGTTATTGGGATACTGTTTACAATTTGCCAACTGCGGCTTTTTCTTTAACTAGTTTAGATTCGCAGTGCTACACTGGGAATTTATATTGCTTTAAAGAAGCAGCAGTGCAAGGGCCAGCGCCTAGTTTGCCTTTAACCACTAGGTTGTTAACTTATGGTGATGGTAATCAGGATTTGTTAACGCCTTCTGAAACAAAATGCCATAATTTTGGTAAGGGTGGTGTTCCGTTTAACGTTGGATTCTCGGTATCTGATGTGGGTGGTTGTGCCTCACAAGCCTTTAGGTCTGTGTTTGTAGGTAACGATTTAAGGCCAAGATTTGCTGTGAGTGGTAACCCACGTTGCGATACTACGCCATATGTTTTTGTTAACCAAACTCCCACTTCGCCTTCTAATTTGCAATGGTTTAAGTGGGATTTTGATGATGGCACTTTTTATAATTCATCTGACCCTATTGTACCTGCAGACTTAGTTTGGTGGAACAACTTTACTCATAATTATACTAAAAATGGCGTGTTTAATCCAACCCTTACGATTAAAGGTAAATTATTAAACTGTACAGAGTCTTTCCAGTATAGTATGTCTGGAAACCAATTGCCAGAAAATATCATCATTCGCTATGACCTTCGCTCACGCAGAAGTCCAATGAATGACACCATTTCTGATAGTGTTTGTATTGCCAACTTAATGCAAGGTGGAGTATGTTTATACAACATGTACTCTTTACAAGGTGTAAATACTCCTATTCAGATCTTATGGGATTTTGCTGATCCTAATGCAAATCCACCAGGGTCTGATAAGTTTTTAAACCAAGCTGCACCTTGTTATAAATACTTAGGACAAGGCCATTTCTTTCCAAAGTTATTTGTTCAATGCCCTGGTAAACCTGTAAAGCGATTAGATTTTTGGTCAAGAATTAGCAAACCAGATCCATCGGATACCCTGTATGCTGATCCACCTATAGCCAATCCAAGGTTATATACCATTAATGGATACATATTTTTCCCTAATGATACCATTACTAAATTTAGATGGATTCCTGATGCCAGTGGTAACGCAAGAGATAGTATAACTGCTTATTGGAAATATTTTACAAATGATACCATCGATCGTTATTCATTAAACAAACGAGCAGATTTTGTTGGTTTTGGGGTAAACGTGTTAGGACCTACTGTTCAAATTGAAAACCCACAAATTCCAATTGTGGTGAAGCAAAACTTAAAAGTGCAATGTGGACCTACTTTCCCGGTTGAATTTGTTAACGCAAGTAGCATTTATCAAAGTCATAATCTATATATCCGTTGGGAGTTTGGCGACCAATATGCGCCAAGATGTACCTCGTTTTCTGTGCCTGACCCGAGCAAGCCTAACGGAGGTATGCAACCTTACACTACCGCCATCGACTTAGCCAATAGAACTTTACCAAGATTTATTGCTGGCCAGATAATTTATCCAGGAGGCGTAAACTGTAACTATTCTCACGATACTTTACCTATTCATAAATATGAGCGTTGGAGCAGAATTTACCAATGGCATAGGTATGGACATGATTTCCCTCCTTTTGATTCATCAGGCACTGGTTGGACAACCGACCCAGCCCAGGCTGCACCAAATGGTAAGAAGTTAATTGCGCCAATAGATATTGCCGATTGGGGTAAACCAATGTTTTCCTCAGGTCCTACGCCATCAAGGATTGATACCCTAGACATTTGGCCACAGGATATGCAACCTAATAGACCTATCACTGTTCGAAATGGTGTAATTCCAGATCCAATTGCTAATTATTATGGTTACTGGGAGCTTACACTTCCGGTTGGAACTACCGCAGATACCAGTGGTTTCCTAAAATTAAATCCAGGCGGACCAAACTTGAACCTGCCAAATATGCCAAATGGTATTTCTAGAAGATACCGCGGAAATACAATTATCCCTGGTACCAATGGGATGACCATGTATGAGTATATCTTTAACAGGGTAATTCAAAGATGTCCAACTGTAACCTTATTAATGAAGGATAGTTTCAATAACCAATCTGCTGATAAGTATAGAAACTTTGAAGAGATTGTTGCTATAGACAACTCTACTCCAACACAGTATGATTTAAAGGTGGTAGTTCAACAAACCATGGACATGAACCCAACCTTAGTGTTAGACACCGATACCTTTAGGTTTAAAACAGGAGCACCTAACAATAACATGGTGTTAAAATTAGATACAGCTTCTGCAAAAACCACAAATTACACTGGTTATCCTTATGGTGGTTACAATGTGCCTGGAATGTCTGTAAACACACCAAGTAAGAATGATACTGTTTTCACCTTTGTTTATAATTATTATACCTACGAACTTAGACGTAATCCATTAAATGGAAAGTGGAGTGCATTCCTTCCTTCAGATCATTTCTATGTAGATGCATTTGATTGTGGAGGTACTTCTACTTTACAACTCCCATTAGTAGGTGTGGATGCGTTTGGTTTGGGTAAGACAGGTAGAATTTGTCCAGACTTATTAAGCGGCCAATCTGGAGGTAGAATTCGCTTTGAATTTGGAAGGGTGGATACCATTCCAGGAACCTACCCTGATTGCGGTGGTAGAACTTTCTTATTGTTTAACTACGATTCATTGGCAGATAGAAAAGACTTAACGCCGTGTGATTTGGATGGTTTTGTGCGATTTGATGGAACTCATCCATCTACGTTGGGAGCTACACCAGGCGGAAATGTTTGGCCAGCCTTTAATAATGGTGTTAATTTTAATCCATTAACACAATGGACTAGCCCAGGCGGAACCTCTAGTATTACCCACTACCTTCCTGCTGGCCCTTGGCCATATACCAATAGCCCAGTGGATCCAAAAGGGTTTGTAACTGTTGGTTTGATCATGGGTTCTGGCTGTAACAGTCCTGGTTGTACAGGTCCTGATCCTAATTGTATCTCTGATACGGTTTGGTACCATAAGTTTTTACATTTAATTACCTTAAATGCAACTTTCACCTTCCGTAAGGTGGGTGGTAACATTGCCTATGGTGTGCCTAGCAGATTGCCAAGTCAAGATTATACTTATGATTCGGCTCAAACCTACCCTGTAACTGTGGGTGGTACTATTCCAAACGGCAACTGGCGCGAGCCTTGGAACCGTTTATATGGTAAAGGTGATGTGATTGAGTTTGAAACTTATATTAAAGAGCAAGATTATGTTTTAGCTGATATTTGGGATTGGGGTGATGGAACCGTAACCATCGACTCATTCTACACCAATAAGCAAGATACATTTGTGGTGTTAGACCCAGTAAACTTCCCTAATGACAGTGTGTTCTTTGAAAAGTATACCTATCCAATTAATCGTTTAAGATTCTTTGTCTCTACTGAAACTATACCATTTACAGTATTAAGTGTAACACAACCTTATCCTATGGGTGTAAGGGTATATAGAGGAATTAGAAGAGATACCATTTGGAGATGTGATGATCCAACCAAAGCATTGCCACCACAAAGTATTAAGGTTACCAATGTGTTAATTGATACAGCATTCCATTTATTGCCATTAACGCATCAGTACTTTAAATCTTCTTATGAGATGACTGCAGGTCCTGGAACCACTATTAAAAGAGGAGCTATCACCCCTGTTGAACATATTTTGGTGACTACCACTCAATGTTTAAACTCTAAAGTTAGACAAATTGTAATTGGTGTTGTTGATACCTTTACCGTGTTTGAGGATGGGGTAATATCAGATGGTGTGCTCTGCGTGGGGCAAGAAGTTACTTTTGAAGACTCACTACGTTATTGGTTCCCTAAACCATATGGTGCAAATAACGTATTTGGTCCGAGCCGTCCATTAGACATACCAGACTACCAATTCCCTGGTGGTGAAGTTGAAATTTATAACGACAACCATGGTAAAGCCATGTTGGGTTATCCAAACGACACTATCAAAACTTTTGTAAACTATTCTAAGTATTATGTTACTACAGCTGCTACTTGTCCGTTTGGTTGGGTTCAGCAAACCGGTGCACTTAATAATACTTGTTATAAAATTGATACTGCTTTCTTTGAAAGAATTTACTGGGATTACAACTCGGATGGGGTGGTAGATTATGCAGGTGCATTTAATGCACGCTATAGATACACTCAACCTGGTAAATACAAGGTTTCGATGATTACAAGAGATACGGTAGGATATTATGATACCTGTTTTACCTTCTTAAATGTAGTAGAGCCAGTGGCTAAGTTCTCTAGCTTTGATGTGTTTAACTGTGATGTGCCGGTTCAATTCTACGATTCATCAGCCATTATTGATGGATGTATAGCAGAAACTGGTTTCCCTTGCGACCAAGTTGATTATAGACGCTGGTGGTTTGGAGATGCAGGTTTTGATTCACTGGCCTGGAGATCAGAGGCGCCAAATCCAACTTATGCTTACAGAAAGAATGGTTGGTATACTATTATGCAGGTGCTTAAAACTCAACAAGGTTGTTATGATACTGCCAGAAAGGATATCTACTTAAGAGGTCCACGTCCTAGGATTAAGCTCTTAGGGGATACCTTAGGTTGTACACCATATAGGCTTAAGATAGTTTCTTATCCAAACGACTCTGGCGTATTTAGTGTAACTCCGGCTACCTTTATCAGACCAGGACGTCCGGATGGAGCATATGAAACCATTCTATTGAAGAATCCTGATACTGTTGAAGTGGTTTATGACTTTGAAGGAGTGTATGAATTAACGGCAGTGGGTTATGATACTTACCCAATTACAAATGCGCTTTGTCCGCCTGTGGTGGTGCCAGATACCGCTGGAGGGGAACAGAAGATTAGAATTTATGTTAAAAACCCTTATAAGGTTGAGATTGAAAGTTCTAAGAACATTGTCTGCGTAGGCGAACCATTTAACATTACCAATAGGTCTTCTATGGATACCATTACTAAGTTTAGGATGTATTCTTATAATGCAGATTACAGTGCTATTTTGGATACGGTGTTTAAAACCAACTTCTTCCAAGATACCGTTTACAAGTATGCATTCTACGCTCCTGGAGTTTATAACTTGGTAATGCAGTCGACCAGCTTTATCGAGAATACGCCAAGATGTACCAGTAGAGATACTGTAACCATTAGAGCTATGAAAGCTAAAGCAGGCTTAGAAATAGATAGCTTGGGTATGCCTAAATATTTCATCAGAAATACTTCAGATAGTGCCAATGCTTCTTCTTATATCTGGAGAATTTATAACCCTGATGGCACCCAAAGACAAGAGGTAATTGTACCTAGTAATTCTGATCCTAACTTTAATTATGGATTATTAGACCTTAAGAATGATACTGGTATATTTAGGGTTTGTATTTGGGCTATTACTGCTGGCTTAGACTATTGTATAGATAGTACTTGTAAGGAAGTAGTAAATAGTTTTACCACAGATGTTAAGATCCCAAATGTGTTTACTCCTAATAATGATGGTAAGAATGACGTATTCAACATTAAAATTAGTGGTGAAGAGTTATACGACTTGAAGATTTGGAACCGTTGGGGTGGATTGGTATTTGAAAGCAAAGATGCTAAGGTAATGTGGAATGGACGCACCCAAAATGTGGGCGAAGAAAATCCAGAAGGAACCTACTTCTTTGTATTTAAATATCAATTGAGAGGAAAAGATGAGGAAGTAGTAAGAGGTTCTATCACACTATTGAGAGAATAATATAATTTGTTTAATAAAAAAGAGGCTGCTTTTAGTAGCCTCTTTTTTTTTGTGTTTATTTTTGCATTATGAAAATCAAAATTTTGGTTCAAACCGCCTTGTTGGGTTGTCTTTTTTTATTTACCCATTGTAAAAGTGCTGAGACATATACCAAGGATAAGCTCCCAAGTAAGCAAGTATCTTTTGGTACATATAATGTTTTAAGTGGTGTAAGGGTTAACTGGATTTTTCTAGAAAACGGGCAGGTATTCTATCAGAATAATTTGTTTATGATAGAGCAAAAACGTTTGTCTAAGGAATTGGTTGCAGAGATCTTTTCAGAAGCCAATAAAATAGAGCGTTCTAAATATAAAATCTACTTAGAAGGAAATTATGTAGCTTTTATAAACTTTAATTCTGGAGCCCCTGGTAGGTCTGTATCATGGCAATGGCCATATGGTGGAACCAAAGACTATCCAGATGAACTTTCTAAACTTTATAGGTTATGCGAGGATGCTACAAAGCTTAGTGCTATAGATGCTTTACCAGAATAGGACTAAGAGTTAAATCTTCTTTTTATGATTCTTTCTAAGTCGAGCACCAATTCATTTTGATTAGACCAAGCGTATTGGTGTTTGAGTTCGGTAAAGATTCTCAGCGCTTCGTTAAAGTCTGTTGCCTGGTTTAACCTATCAATAGATTTGGCATACTCAAATACATTTTTATTGAATAGCTCATTTACGAAGGCAATTTTCTTATTAAGATTGATGGCATTTTTAATATTGTCTATCGGAAGTTCTAAAGATTTTTCGGCTATTGGTCCTAAACTTTCCTTAAGGTTCTTGTCGTTAAATGTTGCTTCTCTTTCTTTAAAGGTCTCGTTTAGTGGGATGGCCTGTTTTTCTGGAAATTCAGGCATCACCGTTTTTTGAATCCTTTTGTTCTCTACCGCTTTTTCGATGTTAATGTTAAGTTCATTGCTCGGTTCAATTTTTGGATGAACTGGTGGTGGTACAGGAATGGGTTCGATTGCAGTAAACAGTTCTTCTTTAGCAGGTTCTTTGGTTTTTATTTCTTCTATGACAGGAGTTGTTATAACTGGTTCAATTTCTGCAATTTTTGTCAATGCTTCATCTAAGCTTAAATCTGGTGGACTAGATTTTAGTATATCTTGAAAATCATGTATTTCTTTGATACTTGGAGCTGGAGGGATAGTTTCTATAGGTGTTGGTTTTTCAGCGATTACTTCTATTGGCTCTTCTGGTTTTGCTAAGGAAGTTGCACTTGAGTAGTTATTTTCTTGTTCTTCAGTTTTTAATTTTAAGATTAACTCAAACAGATCGGTACACTGCTTTTTGAGTAGTTCTTTTTCGAGCACGCTAAAGGAAGTACCAAGAGATAAAATTTGTTTGATATTGCTGTGGAGGTCGTCCGATTTTACCTTTAATTTGCTGATTAATTGCAGTGAATTCATTTTAATCTGATTTATTTGGCAAATTTTGTAAAATTCATGCAAAGATTAATTCACAAAATAAGATATTAGCAAGCCATTAGCACAGTATTTAAAACACCTGATGTCTGAAGATATGTTTATAGAACCTAGGTATTATCCGCACCAACGCAAAGGTTGGATAGAGGTGGTATGCGGTTCGATGTTTTCTGGCAAAACAGAAGAATTGATACGTAGGGTGAATCGTGCAAAAATTGCAGGCCAAAAAGTAGAAATCTTTAAACCTAGTTTAGATACTAGATACCACGATGTAGATGTAACAAGCCATAACGAAAATAGGGTGGTAGCTACTCCAGTAGAAGGTCCGTTGAACATCTTGCTTATGCAAAATAACGCCACAGTTGTTGCGATTGATGAAGCCCAATTTTTTGATGATGGTTTAGTTTATGTAGTTGAGAATTTAGCCTCAAAGGGTGTAAGGGTTATCATTGCAGGGTTAGACATGGATTATATGGGTAAACCTTTTGGTCCGATGCCCAAATTGATGGCCGTTGCAGAATATGTTACAAAGGTTCATGCGATTTGTGTGGCGTGTGGTGACTTGGCCACCCATTCTTTTAGAAAGGTAAATAATTCCTCCCTTATTATGTTGGGCGAACAAGATACCTACGAAGCGCGTTGCAGATATTGTTTTAATAAAGGAATGAGTGAACAAATATGAGCCAAAAACAAGACCTCATATTCTTTTCTGTGACAAGGTGGAATCAATCCAATCCAGGTTCTTCTATTTCTTTAATTAAAGAATTTAGCAAGCATTACCGTGTTTTCTTTGTAGAAAGACCTTATTCTATCAGGGATATTTTTATAGAATGGGGAAGCTTTCAGTTAAAACAAAGATTATGGGCTATTTTGTTAAGAAAGAAGCCCTATTTAGAAGTTGATACTGGTTATTCTAATTTTGTAGTAGTTACTCCTGGCCTTTCATTACCAGTAAATTTTTTACCCAAAGGCATTATTCATAAACTATTTAATGCTTATAATAACTATATAGTTTCTCGAAGCATCAGAGGAGCCATTAGAAAATATCATATCAAAGATTTTATCTATTTTAATTACTTTAATCCTGTGATTATGCCCACTTATGAAAGTGTGTTCAATAAAGCAGCATTAAATGTTTATTACATCACCAATGATATCAATACATCGAAATACTTATCAAAACATGGAGCCGAGGCAGAGCAAAAGGCTATCAAGGATACTGACCTTATTTTGGTAAGTTCAAAGTTTCATTTTCATAGGATTTTTCAAAAAAGTTTAAACATGCACTACTTTCCAAATGCAGTTGATTTACCCTTTTTTGAAAGTATCAGAAACAAACAAGATGGTATTCCTTACGATTTGCTCAATATTGGAAATACCAAAGTGCTGATGTTTTGTGGATATATCAGTAGTATTAGGTTAGATTATCCCTTATTGAAAGCAGTTTGCGAGAACTTTTCACAATACCTTGTGGTATTGGTTGGAACCTATGACGAGGCAGATCTTATTAAATATAAATTAGATCAAATACCCAATCTCATTATTCTTGGAAATAGAAGGTATGAATCAATTCCATCTTATTTAAAGGTAGCCTCAGTGGCCTTAATACCTTATTTGTGTAACGACTTAAATCAAGGTGCTTATCCGCTTAAGCTCAACGAATATTTGGCAATGGGTAAACCAGTAGTATCCACAAATTTTAGCACCGATATGCAATCATTTAAAGATGTAGTATATGTGGCCAATGATTATGAAGACTTCTTAAATGCCATTGAATTAGCCATCATAGAGGATAGCATTGAGCTGCAACTTAAGCGAATAGAGATAGCCTCACAAAATACTTGGGCAATTCGTACTCAACAGTTTAAATTTTTAGTTGAAACCTCCTTGGCTAATATTAGATCTAATAAATCTAAATAAAGCCATTCCATTTTCTGATAAACCACTCTAAACTTAAGCATGCAATGATTAGGGCAAATAACCATTTATAACCTAACAAAAGTTCAATAGATTCCTCTTCATATACAATGGGTTTCATTTGGCTATTTTGTTTCAGGGTTTCAATTAATTCGTTGGTTTGGTTAGGGTAAAATAGTTTGCCTCCGCTTTGGTCTGCCATAGATTGCAACAGGGCATGGTCGGCTTTGGTTTGAACCAACTCTAATTGAATGGCCTTAACCGAAAATCTCCCTTTTTTTATGGGGTATTCTGTGCTATTTAAAACCTTGGCCTCGTATGTATAGTTGCCTGGTCCTATTTTTCCAGCATTTAATTCATACGATTTGCCATTTTTAGATAAGTTAAATTGATAGGATTTTCCTTCAGCATTTTTTATTTCTAAGCTAATGTCTTTGTCTTGTATCAGTTCATACGATGGATTATAAAGTTCTGCTTCAAACAATACAGGTTCAATTTCATTAAATTGTTTTTTAATAGGGTTGATCCTAAACCTGCTTTGATCTGAGTTTCCTGCAGTAAACTGAATAATTTTAAATATCAAGCCTTGTGTGAGTTGTTGATTTTGGTTCAACAAGAAATCATGTAAACGCCATTTCCAAAATCCTTCTCCAGCCAGCACTGCCATTTTTGAGCTTGCAGCGCCACTAAAAAACAAAAGTGGTTGTGTGGTTTTAACATATCCTATTTGTTGGTTCAACAATACTGCAGCATCCGCTGAGGCTCTATAATTTCCATACAAGCTAATCAATGGAGGGGCTTTGGCTAGAAATTCCTGTAAAGAGGCATCTATAGAAAACAAAGAAAAATGATCATTTACCCATGCTTGTGTTTCATTAAAGTTGTTAGGTGGCCCAGAAATCTGAATGATTCCAAATTTGCTAAGAGCCGCACTGCTACTTTGTTTTCCAAGAATATAAAAGCACGATTTATTTTTTTGCTGAAGTGTTTTAATCAAATTTTCTCCGCTTCCATTGTTACCTGGTAGTTGATGCAGGATAAACAATGAGGCATCATTTAGGTGTTCTTCTTTATAATCCTGAATTAAATAACTAAAGACTTCAAAATTAGGGTTGCTTTTAATGGTTTGAACCAAAGCGCTAATATCTGGATGAGGGTGTTGGGAAATTAATACGATCTTTTGCTTTGATTTTAATGATTCTATTTGAAAGGTATAAACATTGTTGTTTAAGTTAAGCTCGCCAGGCAAGTTTTGTAATCTAAGCTGGTAGGTATGTAAGCCTTCTGTGGCCGAGGGTAAGGTTAGGTTGATTATTTCATTTGCTGGATCACCCATCAAGGTTAACGAGCCATTTACCAAGAGGCGATTATTTTCGTAAATGCCAAAATTGAGTTTGGTATTGTTATAAAAATTTGCAGAAATAAGCGCTTGAATGGCAAAGTTGTTTCCTTCAAAAACTACTTCATTGTGTTTTACCTGCTTGATAAGAACATCCTTTTTACGGGCAGAGTCTCCAAAGGCGATAGGGTAAATGCGTTGCTTTTGTTGAATGGCTTCATACAATGGACTTTCACCCGCATTATATATTCCATCGCTTAGCAATACCATCCCAGATAGATTTAGGTTATAATGTTCTTCGCTTACCTGTTTAATGGCTTGAGCCAAATTACTTTGTTTTTCTTGAAAGGTAATTTCTCCATTGCTCGAGGTACTTTCGCCAAACGTGTAGGTTTTAACAAGATAATTATCGCCTAATTTTTCTTGCAAATTACTGATATCTGAAATGGCATTTTTAGTTTTTTCTGTTTCTTTATTTGGATAAAGCATTGAGGCTGAATTGTCAATCAATACAGCCACCACAGGCTTTTCTGTTCTTTGTATTTTTAAATTAAACAAAGGTCCAAGCAGTAGAAATAGCATAACAAAAATGCTCGTAAATCTAAAGAAATAGAGCGCATTTCTTAACCACTTTTGAGAAATGTTAAGGGGATTATTGCGGTATAAAAAATAACTTATACCCGCAGATAGGGTCAACCAAATGAATAAAAAAAAGTAAGGGTAAGGCGCTGAAAAACTCATGCTTACATTACCATGCCGCCACAAACATTAATGGTTTGTCCACTGATGTATGAAGAGGCGTCGCTTGCTAAAAATAATACACAATTGGCAACATCTTCTGGTCTTCCACCACGTTTAAGCGGAATACCTTTTATCCATTCTGCCTTTACCTCTTCTGAAAGAGCATCTGTCATTTCTGTTTCTATAAAACCAGGTGCTATGGCATTACAACGTATATTTCTAGAGCCTAGCTCTTTTGCTACGCTTTTGGTTAAGCCAATCATTCCTGCCTTTGAGGCAGCGTAATTTGCTTGCCCAGCATTGCCAGTTATGCCCACCACTGATGTGATGTTAATGATAGAGCCGGCTTTGGCTTTCATCATAGGCTTCATAGCTGCTTTGGTCATGGCGAAGGCCGATTTTAAATTGGTATCCATTACTTCGTCCCATTGCTGTTCGCTCATGCGCATTAATAAGGTATCACGCGTAATGCCAGCATTGTTCACTAAAACATCTAAGCTTCCAAAATCTTTGATGATGTCTTCCACAAGTTTATCTGCTTCGGCAAATTCTGCAGCATTGCTTTGGTATCCTTTAGCTTTAATGCCTAGGCTTTGCAATTCTGCTTCAAATGCTTTTGCTTTTTCTACCGAGCTAACAAATGTAAATGCAATATTGGCACCAGCCTGAGCAAGTGTATGTGCAATTCCTTTTCCTATTCCGCGAGAAGCACCTGTTACGAGTGCGGTTTTTCCTTGTAAATTCATTTGCTTATGTTTTGATGCGAATATACTGATTTTATGAAATTGTAGTAATGAACTGGTGTTCA
>CAYUDC010000021.1:0-3614 GCA_964443415.1 uncultured Chitinophaga sp.
TACTTTTTTGATGCTCCTATAAAGTGGCAATTTGGATTGGGGTGGAGGTTGTGAGAGTGGCTAAATATTTTTCATAACCCCCACTAAAATAGGATTTCATTTGATTCATTGCAGAAAACCTGTATTTTAGCACAAATAAAAAGGGTATTAAAATGAAACGATTTCTGTTGGGGTTATTCTGTATTTTTCTATTTCAATTGGCTTTTAGTCAAAAACTTAGTAAACCCAACGGCATTTATTTTAATCAAGGCACCATTAGCGAAGCTACCTTTTCGAGCGCTCTGCGAAATAGCAAAATGGCCGAGCCATACACTCAAGCCCAATGGGAAGAGAATCGTTTGGCAGTTGAAGCGCATAACGCTTACTTAGAAGGGCGAATTACAGAGTTGCGATTAATTAGAAATGACTTAGTAGCAAAAAGGCAACAAATACAAACCAATAGAGATTTACTAGGATTGAGCAAATTGCTCAAAGAAAAAAAAGACAGCCTAAACTTACTACAATCTCAGGCATTCAGCTTTATCAATAATTATGGTGTACGCGCTAATTATCTCTTAATTTTTAAAAATACTGGTGCCTTAAAACCTTCGCCAGATTTGGGTCAAAAGGCCAGTAAAGAAATCTCAAACTTTGCGGTGAAGCAATTAAATGAAGAATTCTTTCATAAGATTTCTTCAGTAGAAAATGGTCTTATCAATATAGCCGAAATCCAACAACGCTTGTCTGGCAAAATGACTTTAAAAGGTGCTCCTTTTGTATTTAATGCGGCTTCTAATAAAAAGGTTTTGGCCTATGGCACCATGCTAGAAGTAGCACCTTTAAAATATGATTCGACCTTAAAATCTGCTTCGCCAAGCGGTTTGCAAACGGTTGCTTGTATTAACATGGCATTGGGAGAAATAAAGGTAAAGGAGCTGTTAAAATTGCATGGATTTACCGCTGCCGAAATCACAAAGCTTTATCAAGTATATACCAAATCAACTGCCGCCGAGCAGGCCTATCAATATAACCAAAGTAAAGAAGCAGGTTTACAACTACTCAATCAAGAAGGGAAAAAATTATACGACCGATTAAAGGTTCAGGTGTATGAGCTAGAAGGTAGAATCTTTAACCATAAAATTTTGGTGAAAGAGTTGTTAGAGTATTATGAAATGCCTTCTGATACCAGCTTTAGCAAAGACCTGATTAAAAAACTCAGCGATATGATACAGGTTGATATAAAACCTTTAGAAGACAGTATCCTGCTTTACTCTGCCGAAAAATATGAAAGTTATGATGGCCCTATCATTATCAAAGATAATTTGGGAGCCGACTTAGCAAAAACAGCCATAAACGGATTTAGATTGTTAAAAGCCCGCAAGGCATTAACCCTTTATTCGCAGCAAACGCCTGCAAGCAATGGTGTAGATACTAATTTTGTAGAAGGAAAAGATTTTACCGTTATCCGTGAGGTAAAGGAGCTTTGGTTAATGCCTTATTTGGGGCCAGATAAAACTTACCGCATTGGCTTAGTGGCCAGGTATAAACTAGTAAAAGGAAACCCTAAAATAGATGAAGATTTAAATTTATGTCGCGGCTGCACAGAAGCACAGAAAAAGGTAATTAGTGAAATTGCTGCCCAAATGGTCGCTATTCCTGGAGGTGATTTTACCATGGGCTGTAAGGCCAGAGATAATAATTGCCAAACAGATGAGAAACCTACCACTTTGGTGAGCTTAAATAACTTTATGATCAATAGATATGAGGTTACTCAAAGGCAGTTTATCACTATCCTTGGTAGTAATCCCAGCTATCACCTAAATTGTGGTGAGTGTCCGGTTGAAGAAGTAAGTTGGGACGATGCGCAGCGCTTTATCAGTAAGTTAAATGAGCTTACGGGTAAAAGTTATCGTTTGCCAACAGAAGCCGAGTGGGAGTTTGCTGCAGCAGGCGGAAAAGATTTTGTGTATGCAGGTGGAGATGTGATTAAAGATGTTGCTTGGTATGCAGAAAACTCGAGTAACGAAACACATCCTGTTGGGCAAAATACTCCAAACAGTTTTGGTTTATACGATATGAGTGGAAATGTGTGGGAATGGTGCAGTGATTGGTATTATCCATACCAAGGAACTCATGTAAACAATCCACAAGGACCTGCAACAGGATCTTACCGTGTGATACGTGGGGGTAGCTGGAACAATAGTGCAAAAAGCTGTAGGGTTTCTACCCGATTTAATAATTCGCAATCCAACCGATTTTTTAACCTAGGATTTCGCTTGGCTCACGGCGAGCAATAGCTTATTGCTCGGAGTTTTCTTGCTTGGCGGCCTCGAGTTCTTCGTCTTTGCTGATGGTATTTTGCATCAATAGAATAATTACAAAGCCAATGCTAATGGCGGCATCTGCAATGTTAAACACGGGTCTAAAAAACTCAAATTCTTCGCCTGCCCAAAATGGCCAGCTGGCAGGGATGGTGGTTTGAATAATTGGGAAGTAAAGCATATCTACCACGCGTCCATGAAACCAATCGTCGTAGCCAAAATATACCCCATAAAAAACACTGTCGATGATATTTCCTAAAGCCCCTGCAATGATGAGTGTCCAACCTAGAATATAAATATTTCTAGTGCCTTTGTCGATGAGGGTTTTCACATAATAGGCAATAACACCTACAAAAATAATTCTGAAGAAGGTGAGAAAGTATTTGCCAGTTTTTCCGCCAAATTCAAAGCCAAATGCCATACCGTAATTTTCGGTAAAATGCAGTTTGAACCAATCGCCGATGATGCTCTTTTCTTCTCCCAAATAAAAGTGGGTTTTGATGTAATACTTAAACCATTGGTCAATAAACAATATAAGTAACAAGATAGAGGCTGCACTTAGGTATTTCGATTTCATCATACTCGTAACAAAAGAAATTTTTGAATTGTGTTTGGCAAGGTACAAAAAAAAGGGCAGCCATTACGGCCGCCCTTTTTTGTAAGGTCGTTTTTTTATTTATACTGCTGTAATTTAGCTTCCATACTTAAGGTGGTATGAGGCACAGCGCGTAAACGTTCTTTTGAAATGAGTTTACCTGTTACCTTGCAAATACCGTAAGTCTTGTTTTCGATGCGGATTAAAGCATTTTCTAAGTTCTCAATAAACTTACGCTGACGTGCTGCTAACTGACTTAAATACTCCTTCTCAGAAGTAGAAGCACCATCGTCTAACTTATTATAGGCGTTGTCTGTATCAGCACCACCATTCATCCCTGGGTTTTGCATTTGACCCATCAGGTTGTTTAACTCTTCTTTAGCTACTGCAAGCTTTTTGTTGATTAAGTCTTTAAACTCATTTAACTCAGCATCGCTGTATCTTAAAGTATTCATTGGAGCCTCTTCTACAGCAGGTGCATCAAATACTGGAGTAGTGCTTATAACTGGTTTTAATTCTTTCTTAGGTGCACTTGGCTTTTTAGGAGCTACCACCACTGGTGCAGCAGGTTTTTTAGGCTCTACTTTCTTTACCACTGGTTTAGCTACTACTTTTTTAACTTCCACCTTGGCTTTCACAATAGGTTTAGCCTTTACTATTGGCTTAGCAACCACCTTAGGTTTAGCAACCGCTTTAGTTTGAACCGCTTTCTTAGGAGC
>CAYUDC010000021.1:3714-26079 GCA_964443415.1 uncultured Chitinophaga sp.
TTGCCTTTTTTGTGGCAGCCTTTACAGGAGTTCCTTTTTTAACAGCCTTCTTAGGTGCTACTTTAATCGCTTTTTTAGCTGCCGCTTTCTTTGGAGCTACCTTAGTTGCTTTTTTAGGTGCTACTTTTTTAGTAGCTACTTTCACAGCCTTTTTTGGTGCATTTTTAGTGGCTTTTTTAGGTGCTACTTTTTTAGTGGCTGCTTTAGCAGCTTTCTTAGGTGCGCTCACTTTTTTTACCACCTTTTTAGGCGCGGCTTTCTTCACTACTGCTTTTTTAGCAGGCGCTTTTTTAGCAGCCTTTTTAGGAGCAGCAACTTTTTTCACAGCTTTTTTAGGAGCTGCCTTTGCCGCTTTTTTTGCGGCTTTTTTTGCAGGGGCAGCTTTCTTAGCGCTGCTTTTGGTAATTTTCTTCGCCATAGTTTTTAAGCTTTTTCTATTTTTACCTTAATGTCTGTTTCGTCTACCAGTATCTCATTTGCACCTGTTAACTCAGCCACTAAGGTTATATCCGTTGCTAAAATTTCGCTGCAAATATAGGTTTTGAATTGATTTATAGCACTTTTTAAATAGTTATTGTCCACTATTTTTACACTTATTTTGTCGGTAAGGTTTAAATCTAGCTCTTTTCTTAGGCCTTGCAATTTACTTACCAGCTCCCTCGCTATGCCTTCATCTCTTAGGCTATCGCTGATGTGAATGTCTAAAGCAACGGTAATTTTACCTTCATTAGCCACCTTATAGCCAGCAATTTCTTTGGAGATAATTTCCACATCCTCTCTCAAAATTTCTATGCTATCCCCCTCTAATTCAATTTGGGTCAACCCATTTTCTTCAATAGCTGCTATTTGGGTTTGGCTCATTTGCAGAATTAACTCAGAAAGTGCCTTCATCTTTGAGCCTACTTTTTTACCCAAGGTTTTAAAGTTTGGTTTAATCGACTTGTCTATTGCCTCCATAAACTCCAACTCTTTTACATTTACCTCGGCCAATATCAACTCCTTTACATGGATAATTTCTTCCTTGATTTTAGGGTCAACCACCGGAATTAAAATCTTTTGTAGCGGCTGTCTTACTTTTAAATTCTCTTTTTTACGAATGCTTAGCACCAAAGAACTAATTTTTTGGGCATACTCCATTTGCTCTTCTAGTAGGGCATCAATGCAGGCTTCTTTTACAGCTGGGAATTTAGCCAGGTGCACCGATTCTACCGTTTCTTTTTGGCTGATATTGTTTAAATCTCTAAACAACCTATCGGCATAGAAAGGCGCAATAGGGCTCATGAGCTTGGCCACAGTTTCTAAGCAGGTATATAAAGTTTGGTAGGCAGAAATTTTATCTTCTGTGTACTCGCCTTTCCAAAATCTTCTGCGGCACAAACGCACATACCAATTACTCAAGTTTTCGCCTACAAATTCTTGTATGGCCCTTGCCGCAGGGGTTGGGTCGTAGTTGTCCATTTGGGTGGCTACTTTTTGAACCAAAGAGTTTAATAAGCTCAATATCCAACGGTCTATTTCTGGCCTATTTTCATGAGCAATATCTGCTTCTTTGTAGCTAAAGCCATCTAAATTGGCATAAAGGGCAAAGAAGTTGTAGGTATTATACAGTGTTCCAAAAAATTTACGTTGCACTTCAGCTACCCCTTCTAAGTCGAATTTTAAGTTGTCCCAGGGATCACTGTTGGTTAGCATATACCAGCGATTGGCATCTGCACCATATTGGTCGATGGCTTTAAATGGATCGATGACATTGCCCAAGCGTTTGCTCATTTTATTGCCATTTTTGTCGAGCACCAAGCCGTTGGCAATTACATTTTTATAGCTAATGCTATCAAACAGTAATACACTTAAGGCATGCAGGGTAAAGAACCAGCCACGGGTTTGATCCACCCCTTCTGCAATAAAATCGGCAGGGAAGTTCTTGCGGAAGGTCTCTTCATTTTCAAAAGGCCAATGCCATTGCGCATAGGGCATCGCGCCCGAGTCGAACCACACATCTATTAAATCGGGTTCTCTTAACATTTTCTCTCCAGTGGACGAAACCAACACCACATGGTCTACATAAGGTTTATGCAGGTCTTTTACTTCAAAGTTAGCATCCATCAAACCTGCTTTTACTGCTAAAGCAATTTCGGCTTTTAACTCTTCTAAGGAGCCAATGCATTTCTCTTCGCTACCATCTGCAGTGCGCCAAATAGGCAGGGGAGTTCCCCAATAACGAGAGCGGCTGAGGTTCCAGTCTACCAAATTCTCTAACCAATTGCCAAATCTGCCTGTACCCGTATGCTCTGGCTTCCAGTTGATGGTTTTGTTGAGCTCTACCAATCTATCCTTAACAGCAGTGGTTTTGATGAACCAACTTTCTAAAGGATAGTATAAAATAGGCTTATCTGTGCGCCAGCAATGCGGATAGGTATGGTCGTATTTTTCTATTTTAAATGCTTTGTTTTCTAGTTTGAGTTTCAAACCAATTAAGTCGTCTACACTCAAGTATTTGTCTAGCTTAGGGATGATGCTCGCTAAGCGTTCTTTCTGGATGTCTAATTCGATTTGTTTTTCTTCTTCTGTAAGGTATGCTTCTTTTACAAAGCGACCATCCAACGGAAACACTTCATCCTTTACTACATCTAAGAACTTCCCACGCTTGTCCACTAAAGTTAAAGAGCCAATGCCATTTTGTTTGGCCACTCTAAAGTCGTCGGCACCAAAGCTAGGCGCTATGTGCACAATACCTGTTCCATCTTCGGTGGTCACAAAATCGCCTGCAATTACCTTAAAGGCATCGCCATCGGTAGGTTGAGCAAATGGTAAAAGTTGCTCATAGCTTAATCCAAGTAAGTCGGCGCCTTTGTATTCTTTTAATACTTCAAAAGGAATCTTCTTATCTCCGGCCTTGTAATCGGCAAAGTTTAACTGGGCATTATCGGCAGGAAAATGTTTGTTGAGTAGGTCCTTCGCCAGAATTACCTGAATCTCTTTGTGGGTATAGGCGTTGTAGGTTCTAACCAACACATAGTTAATTTTTGACCCAACTGCCAACGCTGTGTTAGAAGGCAAAGTCCAAGGAGTGGTGGTCCAAGCGAGCATAAAACATTCCTGAGAATTGCCTGTAATTTTTTCCGAATCCTTGAGTTTAAATTGGGCTACAATGGTAATGTCTTTTACGTCTTTGTAGGTGCCAGGTTGGTTCAACTCGTGAGAACTTAAGCCTGTGCCTGCAGCAGGGCTATAAGGCTGGATGGTATAACCTTTATAAAGATATCCTTTGTCGTAAAGTTTTTTAAGTAGGTGCCAAAGGCTTTCGATATAATCGTTTTCGTAGGTGATATAAGGGTCGCTCAGATCTACCCAATAGCCCATGCGGTCTGTGAGGTTGTTCCAGATGTCGGTATATTTCATGACATCTTTGCGGCAAGCCTCATTGTACTCGGCAATAGAGATTTTTTTTCCGATGTCTTCTTTGGTAATGCCCATGGTTTTTTCTACCTGTAGTTCTACGGGTAATCCATGTGTATCCCAACCTGCTTTGCGTTTTACTTGAAAACCTTTGAGTGTATTGTACCGGCAGAATATATCTTTAACCGCTCTGGCCATCACATGGTGAATACCTGGCATACCGTTGGCGCTAGGCGGACCTTCGTAAAACACATAGCTAGGGCTACCCTCGCGAGAGCTTACACTTTTTTCGAAGATGTTTTGTTCTTTCCAAAATTCAAGGATTTCTTGCTCAAAAGCAGCAAAATCCATTTTCTTATATTCCTGATACTTACTCATTGTCTTAATTAAGGCGTGCGAAAATAGGTAATTGTAAATAAGCAGAAAAATATTAGTTTAGTGGTATGATTCTAATGGGAACAACTACTGCAAGACATCCAGATTTATTCCTTTTTATGATAGGAATGGTGGCTTTGTTATGGGTATTGTCAAGGCTCCATGATTGGCTCAAGGCCTTCGACGCTTGGTTGTATAGGCGTTTGGGTGGGCTTTAAAGGGCTACAATAGTCGCACACCTCCCCCTCATCGGTAAATCCTTTTCCTTCGCAAACGGGGCAAACATATCCGCAAGTCATGCTGGCAAGTTAGAAAAACAGAGAATTTGAAACAAAATTAAATTTCTTGCAGATTAGGAATCCGATTCCTAATTTGCAAGAAATTATGAAAGTACTTAGAGAAATGGCGCCCTTGGTAGAAGGTGCTTTAAAAAAGTATCCGATTGTAGCCATAATGGGGCCTAGGCAATCTGGAAAAACAACCCTTTGCCAGATGCTTAAGCCTGAATATACTTATGTGAATTTAGAGGATATTTCTGCACGGGAATTTGCTAAAACTGATCCAAAGGGATTTCTGGAGACCTATAATAATGGAGCTATCCTTGATGAAATTCAATATGTACCTGAATTGTTTTCTCATTTACAGGTTTTTACAGACCAAAGGCAGATAAATGGCGAATTCCTTCTTACGGGTTCTCAGCATTTTTTAATGTCTCAGCACATTTCACAGTCATTAGCAGGAAGGGTGGCGCTATTTAATCTTTTACCATATGCAATTTCTGAGCTTAAAAGTGGAGGCTTTATATTTGAAAGTTGGGAAGAGTATTTGCTAAATGGTTGTTACCCTCGAAAGTGGAATAATAACATTGACTCCTTTGATTTTTATGAAAACTACCTGAGAACTTACATTGAAAGAGATGTTAGAATGCTTAAAAACATTGCTAACTTAGACATTTTTCAAAAATTTATTAAACTACTTGCAGGAAGAACTGGTCAATTATTTAATCAAAGTAGTTTAGGAAATGAACTAGGCTTAGATAATAAAACTATTAGTTCTTGGATGACTTTACTAGAGGTGTCTTTTATCGCCTTTAGGTTGGCTCCATATCATACCAATTTTAATAAGCGAGTGGTGAAAACTCCTAAAGTGTATTTTTATGACACAGGGCTGCTGGCTTATTTATTGGGTGTGCGAACTACACAAGATTTAGATATTCATTTTGCGAAAGGGCAGCTGTTTGAAAATTTTATTTTATTGGAAAAAATGAAGCATGCTTGGAATCATAAAACACATGAGAATTTTTATTTCTGGCGCGATGCCGCCGGAAATGAAATTGATATTTTGATTGAAAATGGCCCTCAATTAAAGGCTGTCGAGATAAAGTCTTCAAAAACAATCCATTTAGATTTCTTTAAAAACTTAACACATTTCGGAAAAGTAAATCCAACCATCATTCCGTTTGTAGTATACGGAGGTAATGAAGTACAAAAAAGAAAAGAAGGGGTTGTGTTGGGTTTTGATAGTCTGAATTTAATGCAAAACGTTTAGCCGCTTTCATTTTTATTTGCTCAACCATTTAAAGAAAATTCTCTGCAGTTGTGGCAAGGCAACAAACACCATAAAAGGTACTAAAATCAATGACATAACCAAGGCTTTTAAGGGTAAGGCAAAGTTTATCATCAATGGCAATAACAAGTAATTTAGCAATAACAAAGTTGGATAAATTACTAGCCAAACCAAAATGGCTAATTTCCAGCGTTTGGGAGGGTTAGTCTTCGTTGATGTCATCGGGTTCAAATTCTACAAGGGTAGTGCCTAGTTCTTCTTTTGCGTTGATGGTTTTTTCTAAAGACAATAACATGGCTGGTAATAACAATAGGTTCATAAACATACCAAATATCAAAGAAAGAGAGGTAAGTACGCCTAATGCCACCGTGCCACCAAAATTAGACGCTGCAAAAATGATAAAGCCAGCAAACAAGGCAATGGCTGTGTAAATAATAGAAGGGCCGGCTTCTGCCAAGCTTTCTGGAATGGCAAATTTCATATCCCAGTTGTGCTTTTTAAGCGAATGCCTGTACTTGGCCAAATAATGAATGGTAAAGTCTACCACAATACCGTAGGCAATACTATAAATGATGATGGTAGATGGTTTAAGCCTTATGCCAAAAAAGCCCATGATGCCAAAGGTCATGAGCAGGGGAATGAGGTTAGGAATCAGAGAGATTAACACCATGCGCCAGCTAAAAAATAAGAAGGCCATCATTACAGAGATGATGATCAAGGCAGAAATCATACTTTGAATAAGGTTATCTATTAAGTAATCATTGCCCTTTAAGAAGATGGCACTGGTGCCCGTAATTTTTACATCATACTCTGTTTTTGGGAAGATGCTATCAATTTTTTGCTGCACAGCAGCAGTTAATCGCTTCATTTCTACCGAACCAATATCCGCCATTTGGACACTCACACGGGCTTGCCTAAAATTGCTGTCTACCATTGATTTGATAAGGCTGGCTTGGCCTTGACCTTGCCCTTTGGGCAGATAATCTACAATTTCGGTAATGTTTACTACACTCGGTACTATATAGTATTTTTCTTCTCCATAATGCATGCCTTGGTTGGCAAATTTTAGCAGGTCTACAATGGAAGTAGCCTTAGACAATTCTGGAAACTGAACCAATTCCTTTTGTAGTTTGTTAATTTTCTGAAGCGTAACATAATCCTTAATGCCATCGTTTCTTTTGGTATCAATTCTAATCTCAAAAGGCAAGGTGCCTTTTAAATATTTTTCAAAGAACTTTAAATCGAGGTACACTGGGTCGTTTGCGGGCAAATCGTCTACCACATAGCCTAAGTTTTTTACTCGGGTTGAACCAAAGAAAGACACTACAACTAAAAGGAGGGTGATACCATATATCCATGGTCTTTTATGGTACACGAGGTAATTGCATTTATCTAGTACTTTGTTCAGTCGGATGCTGTCTAAATGCTTGGTATGTTTGGGCTGAGGAGGAGGGAGGTAGCTGTAAACAATCGGGATAAATAGCAAAGAAACAACATACACAATTAGGATAACCAAGCCAGAGATAATTGAAAATTGGTCGAGCATGGCACTCCCCGAAAAACTAAATACCACAAAACCTACCGCGGTGGTGGCATTGGTTAAAAATAAGGCTAATCCATTTTTAGAAATCAACCTTAGCAAGGCCATCATTTTATTGCCATGGGTGGCAAATTCTTGGTGATACACATTGAGCAGGTAAATGCAGTTTTGCACGCCTATGATTACCATTAAGGGTGGCAGGATTCCTGTGAGAATGGTGATTTTATAACCCAAAAGTGCCAGCAGTCCCATGGTGGCAATCACCCCAATTACTACTACTATCAAAGAGAAGATGACTGCACTCAAAAATCTAAAGAACAAAAAGATAAATAGGGCAGTGATAAAAATAGAGAGGTAGGTAAATATTTTAATTTCATCTGCTACCCTAGAGCTCATGATGGTTCTTACATAGGGTAGGCCAGAAATATGCATTTGGCTTTGGTGTTGCTCGCCAAACTGTTTTGCTTTTGCTTCTATACTTCGCACGAGCGGTATCCGAGCCTTGCTATCTAATTGGGCCTTTTTAAGTGTAACAGCCATAATGGCTAAACTATCTTGAGGCACATATAAAAGTCCGTGGTAAAACTTTAGGGTTTCTACGATGCCTAGAATAGAATCGAGCTCGGCCTGAGTTTTTGGTTTTTGCTGTAGCAAAGGATGCGCTGTAAGTTGCGCCAATGAATCATTGCGGTCTAAGCTGTAGATATTGCCAAGTGAAACTACTTTTTCTACCCCTTCGATGCCTTCAATTTCCTTATTTAGATCATACCAATCATTAAAGTAGCCTAATTTAAAGACATCGGGATGTCTGGTGCCAATCACTAAGATGTTGCCATCTTCGCCAAAGGTTTCTTTAAATTTTACGTAATCTATAAAATCGGGGTCGTCTTGCGGAACCACCTTGGCAAAGTCGTAAGTCATTTGCACTTTGGTTGCAAAGTATCCAAAGAATAGGGTAATAACACCCATGGCTACTAATAGCCAAAATCTGTTTCTGATGGTAAAAGTACCTAACGAATGCCACATAGTTGGCAAAAGTATGTAAAATTGTACGAATCTTACCGCGATATCGTTTATTTGTGACCCAAAGCAAAGCAATGAAAAAAATAAGCCTGTTTTTCTTTTTACTCGTCCTTTCGTTTGTTTCTTTTACTCAGATAGCCAATGAGGCATGGCGTGTACATTTGCCTTATCAAAGCAATAATGCCATCACTGCCGTGGGCTCTAAGCTCTATGGAGGTTCGCCTAGTGGTTTGTTTACCATCGATTTAGCTACTGGGGAAGTAGATAGACTTTCTAAAATCCAAGGTTTCTCAGATGTGGAGGTAAAGTTTGTAAAACACCATCAAGATTTGGGTCAAACCGTTATAATATACCAAAACGCCAATGTAGATATTATAGACCATGCCCAAAACCGAATTATCAATGTTCCTGATATTTTTATGAAGCAGATTATTGGCGAAAAGTCAATCAACGGCTTGTGCTTCTTCGAAGACAAGGTTTATTTGGCTTGTAGCTTTGGCATTGTGGTGTTAGACTTAAGTAAAAAACAAATCATCGATTCATATCAGAATTTAGGGGTTGGCGGCACTAATTTAGCCTTTAATGCCATCAGCATTTTTCAGGGCAGTATTTATGCCAGTGCCAATGATGGAATATACAGAGCTTCGCTTACAGCGCCCAACTTGAGTGATTTTAACTTTTGGGTTAAGACGCTAAATTCAACCCAGAATAATTTTAGTGTTGTATTTAAAGGCAACCTTTATGCTCAAGTAGATTCGGTGGTTAAGGTGTATGATGGCTTTACTTGGACAGATTATTTGCCAAGCAAAACCCTTTCTGTCAAGAACCTTCAATTAGGAGCTTATGGATCTACTAATGCCAGTTTTAATAAGTTATTGGTAATCTCCGAAAACAGCATTTTAGTAGACGAAGGTAATGGTACTCCTTGGGAGGTTAAAGAGTCCTTTAGGCGCGACGCCGCTATAGATTATAAAGGAAGGGTAGCCATGGTAGATGGTAATTTTGGAATTACCATTCACAACAAAAATGATAATAGTTTAGATTATTATATTCCAAATGGGCCAGTCGCCAAATCCTTTGCCAAAATGATGTACGAGCCAGGCAAACTTTGGGTAACGGGTGGTTCGGTCAACGATCGTTGGGATCCATTGGTGTATAACAACTCTAAGTTTTACCAGTTTAAACAAAATGCTTGGGTAAACTTTAACGAGGCCCAACATCCCTTGTTAAATGAAATAAAAGACATTATTGATGTGAAGAAAAATCCATATACAGGCGAGGTATATGTGTCGAGTTTTGGAAATGGCGTATTAGAAGTAAAGAACGATGTGGTAGTGAAACATTACACAGAAAGTAATTCTAGTTTGCAGCGCTTAGATATTGGCAATCCAAGTTATAGACCTTTGTTGTCGGGCGGAATGGATTTTGACCTCAAAGGAAACTTATGGGTGAGTAACTATGGAGTAAATAAGCCCATCAGTGTAAAAACACTCAATGGAACTTGGTATTCATTTAATATCGGCACCTTGGTAGGTAGCAATGAATTGGGCTGGCTCACTTGCGATGATTACAATAATAAATGGGTAACTACTTTAAGAGATAAGGGTATATTAGTCTATAACGACAATGGCACACCTGCCAACGCCAACGACGACAAATATAAACTCCTAACCAAAGAAGTGGGGCAAGGGGCATTGCCTTCTAATTCTGTTTTGTGCGTAAGCAAAGATTTAAATGGTGAGATGTGGATAGGCACTACCCAAGGTTTGGCCATCATCAGCAATCCCAATCAGATATTTGGCTCAGACAAAGATAAATTTGATGCGAGGCAAATTATCATTAAAGTGGGCAGCAACTATGAGATATTTTTAGGCAAAGAGCAAATTAACTGTATCAAAGTAGACCCTGCCAATCGCAAATGGATAGGCACCCCAAATGGGGTTTGGCTAGTGTCTGAAGACGGGTATACAGTGATTAGAAACTTTACCACAGCCAATGCGCCACTATTGTCTAACAATGTAATGGAAATAGGCATAGACGAAAGCACAGGGGAAGTGTTTTTTGGCACAGAAAAAGGCATTATTTCTTATATGGGTGATGCTACTCTGGGAGCCACCGAATTTGGGAAGGTAGAAATATTTCCTAATCCAGTGAAGCCAGATTTTTTTGGCAATGTATCCATCAGAGGCCTCATTGATAATTGCACGGTTAAGATAACCGACATCGCTGGAAATCTTGTTTACGAGACCACTTCTAATGGTGGATTTGCTACCTGGAATGGCAATAACTTTAATGGTAGAAGGGTTGCCACAGGTGTATACATTGTATTTGCCGCCAGCAAAGATGGCAGCAAATCCTATTCAGGAAAAATATTGTTTATTAATTAACGCATGAAAGCAGCAGTACTATATGGCATCAATGAGCCATTTGTTTACCAAGAATTTGATAAGCCAATTCTGGCCGAAGGCGAATTGCTTATGAAAGTGCAACATGCCGCACTCAATCATAGAGATGTTTGGATTCAGAAAGGGCAATATGCTGGGCTTACGTTTCCAATCATTTGCGGCAGTGATGGGTGTGGGGTAGTAGCAATGGTAGGGGATGGTGTAGATAAAGAATGGTTAGGAAAAGAGGTTTTGTTAAACCCTTCTTTAAATTGGGGCAATAATCCTAGGGTGCAAAGCAAAGACTATGTGATTTTGGGTTTGCCACACCACGGTACTTTTGCAGAGTATGTAAAAATACATGCTTCCTTGGTTCATGCTAAGCCAGCGCATTTAAGTTCAGAACAGGCTGCCGCTTTGCCCTTGGCAGGCTTAACAGCTTGGCGGGCGTTAATGGGCCGAGCCAAGGCACAGCCAGGTGAATCTGTATTTGTAACGGGCATTGGGGGAGGTGTGGCTTTGTTTGCTGCGCAGTTTGCCAAAGCGCAGGGCTGCAAGGTTTACGTAAGTAGCAGCAGTGAGCAAAAGCTCAAGGAAGCCGAAAAGTTTGGCTTCGACGGCTATGCCAATTATACTTCACCCGATTGGCACAAGGCATTGGCAAAGGCCAGTGGCGGGTTTGAAGTGATTATAGACGGGGCCGGAGGCCCCGATTTTGCCAAGTTAGTAGATTTAGCCAAGCCAGCAGGCAGAATTGCCATGTACGGCGCTACTGCAGGAAATTTAAACACAGGCGTGCCCGCTAAAATATTTTGGAAGCAACTCGATATTCTCGGTTCAACCATGGGAAATAATGAAGAGTTTGCCCAAATGCTACAATTTGTAGCCCAGCACCAATTGGTGCCGCAAGTGGCAGCTGTTTTCGGTTTGAACCAATGCCAAGAGGCAGCAAAATTTATGGATCAATCAAAACAATTTGGTAAGATTATTCTTGAGATAAAGTAATTATACAGAAAGGTATTTATTTTGCAATACAATGAAAGTAACAGAACGAATTAAAGCTTCAGACGAAACGCTTTTCTCTATTGAGATTTTGCCGCCACTAAAAGGCAAGGACATTAGTCAGATTTATGCTGGAATAGACCCTTTGATGGAGTTTAAGCCCGCTTTTATAGATGTAACCTATCACCGCGAGGAGTTTGTGTTAAGAAAACGCAAAGATGGCGGTTTTGATAAGGTATACACCCGCAAAAGGCCAGGCACAGTGGCCATTTGTGCGGCTCTTATGAATAAATACCATGTAGATACTGTTCCACATTTAATTTGTGGCGGTTTTAGCAAAGAAGAAACAGAAAATGCCTTGATAGATTTGCACTTTCTTGGTATAGACAATGTATTGGTGCTGCGTGGTGATAATATTAAGAATGAGTCTAGTTTTGTGCCAGAGCCAGATGGAAATAAAACTTCTTTGGAGTTATTACATCAGGTAGAAGCCATGAATCATGGTAAATATTTAGATGAAGAAATTGAGCATGCCACGGCCTCAGATTTTTGCATAGGTGTTTCTGGTTATCCAGAGAAACATTTTGAGGCACCCAATATGCATAGCGATTTAAAGTGGTTAAAGCAAAAGGTAGATGCGGGTGCCGATTATATTGTCACGCAAATGTTTTTTGATAACTCAAAATACTTTGCATTTATAGATTCATGCAAAAAGGCGGGCATTGATATTCCTATTATCCCAGGTCTTAAACCTCTTACCACCAAAAAGCAATTAACGATTTTGCCAAAAGTATTTCATATAGATATGCCGCAAGATTTGGTAGAAGCGGTAGAAGCTTGTAAAGATGATAAGGCAGTAAAGCAGGTAGGTATTGAGTGGGCTATTCAGCAAAGCAAAGAATTAAAGGCGGCTAAAGTGCCAGTCTTACATTATTACACCATGGGTTTTGGCGAGGTAACCCGCGCCATTGCTTCTAAAGTATTTTAAGAGAAATGGAAATTCCGGTTCAACCCTGGATGGGCCGAACAGAGTTATTGTTGGGCAATGACAGGTTAAAAAGATTAGTAAATTCTAATGTATTAGTAGTTGGTTTGGGTGGTGTTGGCGGTATTGCTGCAGAAATGATTGCCAGAAGTGGCGTAGGTAAAATGACCATTGTAGACGCGGATACCGTTGATCCTACCAATAGAAACAGACAAATTCCTGCGCTCAAAAGCACAGAGGGATTAGTAAAGGCCGAAGTGTTAGGAGCAAGGTTATTAGATATCAACCCAGATTTGCAACTGCGCATCATACCTGCCTATTTTAGAGACCAGCTTACATTTGATATATTAGATAGCGAAAAATACGATTATGCATTAGATTGCATCGACACACTTTCACCAAAGGTGTATTATATTAAAGCTTGTGTTGATAGAGGAATTCCTATCGTAAGCAGCATGGGAGCGGGATCTAAGGTTGACCCAACCTTGGTGCGGGTGGCTGATATTTCAGAAACGTATAATTGTCATTTAGCTCGCTACACGCGCAAGTATCTCCATCGCTTAGGTGTTTACAAAGGCGTAAAGGCTGTTTTTTCTCCAGAGCAAAGAATGGCCTTTTCGGGGGTAATGTTAATGCAAGCAAATAATAAAAAATCGGCAGTAGGTACCATCAGTTATATGCCAACGGTATTTGGTTGCACAGTTGCATCAGTAGCGATAAGAGATTTATACGACAGAAAATAATTACTCTTTACTAGAAAGTTTCTTACTGCTTCTTTGAAAGAAAAATAATAAGGTGAGGGAAAGACGTAGTATTTGATAGCTGCTGAAATTAATCAACCGTTTTAGGATAGATAATTTTTGATAGTAGTTATCATACACAAATTTTTCACTTCGGGGTATGGCAAAATCTAATACCTGCTGTTTAAAATTAAGGGTAAGCGAAGGATTCAGCATTTCTATATTACATTCTATACTGCCAAAATCACTTAAATGATTTAAATTATAAGAGCCTATACAGAGCCATTGATTGTCTGCGAAAGCTAGCTTTGCATGTAAGACACTTTCGTGGTATTGGTAGATATTTACACCTGCTTTAAGTAAATCATTGTAAAAATATTCGGTGGCATTTTTTACCAATGTAACATCCGATTTGCCACTTAAAATTAGGTTAACATTTACGCCCCGCTTTACCGCTTTTTTTAATAAGCGTATCAAGGCATTGGAAGGTACAAAATAACTATTGATGATCCATAGTTCTTTTTGACATCTTCGGGCTTGTGCTTTGTATTGCCTGCCAATGGCAAACTTGCCTTTGAACCAATTGTTCTCTAGCACCCTCATGTTTTTTTGGTTTTGGTTCAACCCAACATTTGCCGCTTGTAAAACATTAGGTTCAACCCGAATTCTTTTAAAACCGCTGCCCGTCCTTAAACAAATTCGGCGTAAGTCGTTACATATTTCTCCTGATAATTCAACCGCATAATCTAACCAAGGATGCTCTTGATTGGTGCCTTTATAATGATTTGAAACATTGATGCCGCCTATCAAAGCATAATGAAAATCAAATACCATTATTTTATGGTGTAAGCGCATGCCAAGCGATTGGTTCTTTAGGAATTTTATGGGGGAATAAAATTGAATTTTTAGGTTAGAAGGAGTATTTAATTGAGGTAGCTTGGCCAGAAAATTAGCACTTCCATAAGCGTCTAGCCATAAATTAACCTGTACGCCTCGATTTGCTGCTAGGCAGAGGGCTTCCCAAATGGGAGTGCCAGTTTGGTCGAGCTCGAAAATATAAACCTGAAATAGTATTTCGCGTTGCGCCTTTTGAATGGCTAATAGTAAAGTTGAAAAAAAATCATTACCGCTTTGAAGAAGCTTCACATGATCGAAACTTCTCCAAGGGTATATGCCAATTTTATGTTTCCAATTCAATTAAAATAGAAATGCTGACTTTTGCAAGTTCTTGTTTTTAAGTATATTTTTCAATTGAACTTTTACGGTGGTGCCTACACCAACCACAGATTCAATGCTTACCTTTCCTTTATGCATTTCAACTGTTTTTTTAACCAAAGAAAGTCCAATACCATATCCTTGAACATTGCGTGTTTCATTTGATCTGTAGAATGGTTCAAAGATATGTGGCAAATCGTTTTTAGTAATGCCTGGTCCGTTATCGGAAATAATGATACTAACTTCTTCTTCTCCAAAAACGAGTCTAACATTGCATGAATGGTCTTTAGAAAATTTACAAGCATTCTCGGTTATATTGATAAAAACTGATTTAAGCAATGCTTGGTCGCCGCGAATTTTAATTTTGCCTTCCTCTTCAGGGAAATCCTCCAAGTTGAGGTTTATTTTATAATGTGGTTTTCGTTTTTTTAGTTCTTCCTTCGTGTCAAGAAATACCTCTATTACAGAAACATCCTTAAAGCTTACATTAGGGAAATTTGCATTAGCCTTCGCTAATTCATTTAAACCATTGATGAGTTCAATTTGATTTTGGATATCTTCTAATATCGATTTAAATGTTCTTTGATATTCTTCAGGAGTTCTTTGGCTTAGTAACATTACTTCTATTTGCCCCTTCATAGAGGTAAGTGGTGTTCTAAACTCATGAGAGGCATTGGCCACAAACATTTTCTGCAGAAAAAACGAACGTTCAATGCGTTCTAGCATTTTATTAAAGTTGATGGCTAGCGCTGCTATTTCATCCTTTCCGTTTCCTTCGTTAACGCGCTCATATAAGTTGTTTTCGTTGATATTATCAACTTGAGTAATAACTGCTTTAATTGGGCTTAATGCATTTTTAGAAAATATCCAACCAGTTAATGCAGCTATTATTATACTAATAAGGTTTAAAACTAATAAAAGAGACTTTAAAAAGTCTAGTTTTTGCTGTCCTGCTTTATCTACTGCACTATTTACGATATAGTATGCTTGGCCATGTATCAAGCTGCTAAAGGCCACATATTCGGTATCTCCATCGTTTTCACTAATGGTTAATTTACCCTCATTCAGTTTAGAAAGCAAAGTTACTTCCATTGCTTTTGGCTGATGAGATGAGAAAATGATTTTTTTAGAGGAGTCTGCAATGATTAGTCTTTCATTTGGAAATCTAGTTAACTGTTTTTCGTAGAAAACCCTTAATACCTTTGTGGTCACTACCTCTTGCTCTAAGTAGCTTTTAGCTACTTTTTCTGCAACTCCTTGTATTCGATCTGTAAATACATTTTTTCTAAATATTTCTGAAAACTGATAAATGAAAATAGAGAATACTAATAGTATGGTGGCTACAATTCCAGTGAATTTTAGAGTTAATGAGCTTTTTATATTCATGAATGAATCTGTTAGCTTTTAACGATATACCCCATGCCAACCATTGTATGGATAATTTTTACTGGATGGTCTTTATCAATTTTCTTTCTAAGGAAATTAATATATACATCGATTACATTGGTAGTTGTATCAAATCCTGCCGACCATACTTTTTCTAGTATTTCATTTCTTGATATAACACGGTTTTTATTTCTAATAAGATACTCTAATAATGAATATTCTTTTGCGGTAAGGTCTATGGTTTTACCTCCACGTCTTGCAACTTTTCTATTTAAATCTAGTTCTAAATCAAAAAGCCTTAAGACATTCTCTTCTCTAAAAGAACTGGTATTCCTTTTGGTAAGCGCTCTAATTCTAGCAAGTAATTCTTTAAATTCAAATGGCTTTACTAGGTAATCGTCTGCACCTGAATCTAAGCCCTCCACTTTTTCGTCTACACTACCTAAGGCGGTGAGCATTAAAATAGGACTTTTAACTCCTGCTATTCTCAGTTCTTTTGCCACCTCAACACCATTCTTATATGGAATCATAATGTCTAGAATCACTACATCAAAGTTTGTTTCGATGCCATATTTTAGGCCGAGTAATCCATCAGAAGCAATGACAACTTCATAATTCTGCTCCTCTAAGCCTTGTTTTATAAAGGAAGCTACTTTTGGTTCATCTTCTACAAGTAAGATTTTCATTGTGTAAATTTTTTGCTAAAATAAGTGGCAGTATTAACATTCGCATTAAACCCACATTAAGGTGTAAAAATGTTATCCACCGGCTTTTTTTGCCTTGTATTGTTCTTTTAATAACCATGCTAAGATTTTGTCTCTACAATCACCTTGAATGAGGATTTCACCATCTTTACACGAGCCTCCTGTGCCACAAAGTTTTTTTAAACTTTTTCCAAGCTCTTCCAAATCTGTTTCTTTGCCAATAAATCCATTGACCCTACTCACCATTTTGCCCCCGCCTTTGCGGTCTAAATAAATTTTAAGTTGCTGTTGTTGCGGAGCTAAGGTTTCGGTTTCAAAAGCAGTTTCAAATGCATAACTAAAGTTTTCATCGGTAGAATAAACTACCCCTTCTTTCTTTTTATTCTTATTGCTCATACCCTTTGCAATTTAGTGATTTATTGTTGAACCAAAAGTAGTTTTGTTATATTCGACCCAATGAATTGGAATAATTTACTGCTCCCTATTAGGTTTGGAGATACTGAGCTGAGGATGCATGATCCCAAAAGTGAGCGCTCTATTTTCGAGCAAGATTATGATAGGATTATCTTTTCTACCCATTTTAGAAGGTTGCAAGATAAAACACAAGTTATTCCATTGCCTGAACATGACTTTGTGCATAACAGGCTTACGCATAGTATAGAGGTAAGCAGTGTGGGCCGTACCCTTGGCAAAATGGCGGGTAAGCAGCTGCTTGAGGCATATCCTAGTTTAGAACAATCGCTTAGTGTACATGATTTAGGTGCCATTGTTGCCGCGGCATCTTTAGCTCATGACATCGGAAATCCGCCTTTTGGACATAGCGGAGAATCTGCCATTGGCGATTTTTTTCTGGATGGAAAGGGTAAACAATTTCAAAGTTTGGTAAATGATGTAGAGTGGCAAGATTTAATTTCTTTTGAAGGGAATGCACATGGTTTAAATATCCTTACCAATCATTTTACCCAACAAAGTGGCGGCTTAAGGCTTACTTATCCCACCCTTGCAGCCTTTACCAAATACCCTAAAGCATCCCTGCCCAAACATCCTAATCCCCTGGCCAGCCAAAAGAAATATGGTTACTTTCAAAGTGAAGCAGATGTCTATTTAGACATTGCTCAAAAATTGGCAATTCCGCATGTTGGACTTGGTTCAACCCGAGAATACAGAAGACACCCATTTGTTTACTTGGTGGAGGCTGCAGATGATATTTGTTACCAGATTATCGACTTTGAAGATGGCTTACGCTTAGGCTGGATTGATTTTGATAAGGCAGAAGCCCTGTTAATGGCTGTGGCCGACAAAACTTTTTATGCCAAAAGCTATCAAAATCTTCAATCTAAAGAGGAAAAGGCAGGATACCTTAGGGCAGTGGCCATTAATAACTTGGTAAAAGAAATGGCTAACTTGTTTATTACTTATGAACAAGAAATGCTTAGCGGTAATTTTAATGCCTCGTTAATGAGTAAAAGTTCTTATGCAAATCCACTAAGAGAAATAAAAAAGTTGTCTCTCGAGAAAATTTACAAAGCGCGTCAAGTGCTAGAAATTGAAGCAGCAGGGTTTGAAGTGATTGGTGGACTGTTAGATTATTTTACCAGTGCATTAATGGCCGAAAAAAATAGCAGCCAACAGCTGAAAATTCTTGAATTACTGCCAAATGAACTCAAACAAAAAGAACAAAGTAGCTACTTAAAATTATTACATATTAGTAGTTATGTTGCAGGTTTTACGGATAAGTACGCCATTAGTCTATACAAAAAACTAAAAGGAATAGAATTGCCCAAATGGTGACAAACTTTCATGAAACGTAAGTGTTATTTATTTGGCATAGCTATTGAAACTATTTGTCAACTTTATATTTTTGAACCTAAACCAATAATTTTATGAACCAAGGAAACGAATTTAGAAAATATGCGATTAAGCATAAAGGCATCAGCAGCCTAAAAGTAGATGCCTATATAGAGTCTTCAATGGAAGGAATGACGAGAACTGTTATTGAAGAGCGTCCTATGAATTTTAGAGAAATTGATGTTTTCTCGCGTTTGATGGCAGATCGCATTATCTTCTTAGGAATGCCTATTGATGATTACGTGGCCAATATCATTCAAGCCCAACTATTATTTTTGGATTCAATGGATGCGCGTCGCGACATTCAAATGTATATTAACTCTCCAGGCGGTTCTGTGTATGCGGGCTTAGGTATTTATGATACGATGCAATGGGTAAATCCTAACGTTGCCACCATTTGTACAGGTTTAGCCGCTTCTATGGGTGCAGTGCTTTTGTGCGCCGGTGCTGCCGGAAAGAGAAGTGCTTTGCCGCATGCTCGCGTAATGATTCATCAACCCTTAGGTGGTGCCCAAGGACAAGCTTCTGATATTGAAATTACCGCAAGAGAAATTCAAAAACTCAAAAAAGAATTATACGATATCATCTCTACTCATAGCGGTCAGCCTTTCGATAAAGTTCAAGCAGACAGCGATAGAGATTATTGGATGATTGCCAGCGAAGCCAAAGAATATGGTATGATTGACGATGTTTTGACAAAGCATAAACCAGAGGATAAGAAATAATTTTTAAATTGACTTATCTTCGTCGGCTATTATGGCAAAGAAAAAAGAAGATTCGTGCTCGTTTTGTGGGCGTGGGCGCAGTGATGTAAACTACCTAATATCTGGGCTAGATGCTTTAATCTGTGAGCATTGTATCACCCAAGCGTTCAGAATTATAAATGAAGATCAAGAAGGGCAAAGCAAGCAGGATGCCATTGCTAAGCTAAATGTGCTGAAGCCTCAGCAAATTAAGGCGCATTTAGATGAGTACGTGATTGGTCAGGAAGAAGCGAAAAAGGTACTGAGTGTAGCTGTTTACAACCATTTTAAGCGCATTACCTATGCAAAATCAAACAATGAGGTAGAGCTCGAAAAGTCTAATATCCTTATGGTTGGGGAAACGGGCACTGGCAAAACCTTATTGGCAAAAACTTTGGCAAAGATTCTTCAAGTTCCATTCTGTATTGCAGATGCTACCGTTTTAACCGAGGCCGGATATGTTGGCGAAGATGTAGAAAGTTTGCTTTCTAGGCTTTTGCAAGCGGCTAACTATGATGTGGCTGCTGCCGAGCGAGGAATAGTTTATATCGACGAGATAGATAAAATCAGCCGGAAAAGTGACAATCCTTCCATCACCAGAGATGTGAGTGGCGAAGGGGTGCAACAAGCCTTGCTGAAAATTTTAGAAGGTACCATTGCCAACGTCCCACCTCAAGGCGGAAGAAAACATCCCGAGCAAAAAATGATTCAAATAAACACCGAAAACATTTTGTTTATCTGCGGTGGTGCTTTTGATGGAATTGATAAGATGATTGCGCGCAGGCTTCAAACCCAAGCCATTGGTTTTAAATCCCTCGATCCATTGCAATCTCAAGATAAAGAAAACTTCTTGCAATATGTGTCGGCAGCCGATTTAAGAAGTTTTGGATTGATTCCAGAAATCATTGGCCGACTGCCTGTAATTTGCCATCTCGATCCTTTAAATAAAGACGTTTTAAAAAGAATTCTGGTTGAACCAAAGAATGCCTTGATTAAGCAATACATTCATCTATTCGAATTAGAGAACATCGAGCTAAGTTTTGATGAGGCAGTAATTGATTTAATTGTAGATACTGCCTTTGATTTAAAATTAGGTGCTCGCGGTTTAAGAAGCATTTGCGAAGCCCTCATGATAGATTATATGTACCACGTTCCAACAGAAAAAGGTTCAGGCAAAATTAATATTAGTATAGAAGAGGCTAGGCAAAAAATGGAAATTGTAAAGCTTAAAAATTTCCAAGCGGCCTAAAACTTTTTTTAGCGATAAATTGTTTTATCGACAACCAATTACCATTGTCATGAAATCAATTTATCGCTTTCTTTTTTTAGCCCTTGTTTTCTCTTTTGCCTCCTGTGCTACCATTCTACAAGATGAGGTAGCTGTTAAAAGAACCTTAGGCAAACTAAACGACGACATTTATCATTCTGGTTTAAGATTTTACAACCCCTTTCTTTCTAGAATGATCAGAGTGCCGATTAACACCATCAACCTAGAGATAAATGTAGGTTTACCCTCAAAAGAAGGTTTGACGGTTCAATCAGAAATCTCTATCCTATATAAAGTAAAAACCAGCGAAGTTCATAATATCTTAAAATATACAGGACTAAATTACCAAGGGGTACTTATTTTGCCTGTATTTAGATCGGCTTCTGCCGACGTTTGCTCTGAGTTTGATGCCAAAGATATGCATAGTGCCAAGCGCTCCTTGATAGAAACAAAAATCAAAGAACGTATGATGCAAGTATTAGAGCCCAAAGGATTTATCATAGAAGCGGTACTGCTTAAATCCATTGTATTGCCTCAAGGCCTTTCTAGGGCCATCGAAGAGAAATTGCAAGCAGAACAAGATGCTCAAAGAATGGAGTTCTTAAAAGACAGAGAAAGAAAAGAAGCAGAGCGAAAAGTGTTGCAAGCCGAGGGGGATAAAAATTCAAAAATCATTCAGGCCGAAGGACAAAAACGTATTCTTGAATTAGAAGCAGAGGGAAGGGCCAATGCCATTAAAATTGAGGCTGATGCCAATGCCAAAGCCAATGAAATGCTCGAGCGAAGCCTAACACCTCAAATTTTAAAGTTCAAGCAAATTGATGCCTTTAGAGCATTATCTACTTCGCCAAATACCAAAACCATTATTACCGATGGCAAAACTCCTTTGATAGGATTACCTTCCGATGGTAAATAATTACATTACTTTTTTAATAATTGCAAAAGGGAGGCTTTTAACAAGTCTCCCATATTTTTTGCTTTCAAAAATCGTGTGCTTTGATAATAGTGCGCCAATTCTTTCCTTAACTGATACACATTGTCTTTTGGCGCAATTTCATCCTTTTGCATAGCATGAATTAAATGATGAATTGGCCATCGAGCGGCTTTCATTCGGTTTAGCATCATCGCCCGTTCTTCTCGTTGGTATTGTTTGATACTCTCGTTGCTCAGATAATTTTTAACCAAATCTATCAATGCTTTGTTTTGTTTATAAAACTGTGGCAGGTAGATGTTTTTTCGTCCTTCAAAACTTTGTTGGTCAAAATCAATCGGTCTGATCCGATAGTTTGTTTCGTCGAAATCTGGCGTGATTTGAAATACAAAATTAGAAGAGTGCATATCTCCTAACAGTCTCACCAAACAACGCTCGTTAAACTTTACAAACTCCTTGGCTATACGCGTGGCATTAAATCCATCCACAGTCAAATAGTTTTTAATGAAGTCGTCCCCAGGAATTCCCGCAATATGCTCTTCGATGAGGGTGTCGCCACTCACCAAATAACTAATTCGATTAGGAGAAAGCAGATGTTCGAGTTCTAAACCATATATTCTAGAAGCATCTGCATTTTTCACGTAAAAATAATCGAAGTTGTCGTTTATTTTATTCACCACCCTCACCCTAAATGGCATGGTATTTCCGTACAGGCAATTGTCTATTCGGTCTACCCTTAGGTGCTCTACAACGCTTAAATCTCCTCCAACTTTTAATAAAGCATAAATATGCAGCAGCTCATAATGAATGGTGGCTTGTTCTGCTTGTCCGTAAATGCAAGTCTCCCATAGGGTGTCTTTCCCTTTTTTATCGTATAAACTTACACTTTCCTTGAAGTTTTTTAAATGTGTATAATGAATAGGAATATCAGTGCTTCTGCCATGTCCTTTAAGGTAATGACGCAAATGTGAGCCAATACGATAGGTGAGTTTTTTTTTACTGATATGTGGCATGATACACGAATATAGGATTGCTGCTTTGAAATTTACACTTAAATAGTAATTTGCATCTCCATGGAGCAACAATTAAACGATCCTAAAGTAACTAGGGCATGGTCGATGTACGACTGGGCAAACTCTGTTTTTTCCCTCACCATCACCACCGCTATTTTTCCGCCTTTCTTCGAAAGTGTGAGTAAAAATGCTTCTATCGCCGCTGGTAATGCAGTAAATGGTGTCTATTACATAGATGTATTTGGAT
>CAYUDC010000021.1:26179-29580 GCA_964443415.1 uncultured Chitinophaga sp.
TCTATCGCCGCTGGTAATGCAGTAAATGGTGTCTATTACATAGATGTATTTGGATTTAAAGTGGTTAATTCTGCTTTGTATTCTTATGCCATATCATTTGGCTTTTTATTGGTAGCCATCATCAATCCATTTCTTTCGGGTATTGCAGACGCACAACAGTCGAAGAAAAAGTTCATGAAATTCTTCTGCTACATAGGTTCTTTAAGTTGCATGCTGATGTATTTCTTTACGCCAGATAATTTATGGTTTGGATTATTATGCTTTATTATTGGCTTGTTTGGCTTTGGTGGAAGTATTGTTTTTTATAATGCATTTTTGCCAGAGATTGCTTCCGAAGACCAATACGATGCCCTAAGTGCCAGAGGCTTTTCTTTAGGATATATTGGTAGTGTTTTGCTGTTATTGATAGATTTAGGAGTGATATTAAATGCCGATAAAATATTTCCTGTAGCCGAGAAAGCCACAGAGTTAATGTCTTTAAATCCGTTATTAAGTCTAGAATCTGCCATGGCCGATGCCAAATCTTACTACAGCGGTGTGGCCAGTAAATTGGCTTTTGTGAGTGTAGGTTTATGGTGGGCCGGTTTTGCACAAATTACATTTAGGTATTTGCCAGAAAAAACCATTAAGCAAGTAGGTGAGAAAGGCGCATTGTACAAAGGCATTGAAGAGTTAAAAAAAGTATTCAATGAAATTAAGTTACCCGAAAATCGCATTATTAAATTGTATCTCATAGGATTCTTTTTTAGTGCCATGGGGGTGCAAACTGTTATGTATGTAGCTTCTTTATTTGGTAAGCAAGAGTTAAATATGGAGCTAGGTAAGCTTATTGCCACAGTGCTTATTATACAGATTATAGCCATTTTAGGTGCATGGGGCTTTTCTAAAATCTCCTCCAAAATCGGTAATATTCATACCCTCCTTATTATGATAGTGGTTTGGATAGGCATTACTACCGCCGCCTATTTTGTAAGCACAGATGTTCAGTTTTATTTATTGGCAGCTGTGGTAGGTACAGTAATGGGTGGTATCCAAAGTATGTCTAGAAGTACCTTTGCCAAACTCATTCCAGATGGCACCAAAGAAACCGCTTCTTACTTTAGTTTTTATGATGTATGCGAGAAAATGGCCACCGTTTTAGGTACCTTTGCCTTTGGTTTAATTAACGACTTTACCGGAAACATGCGTTCTTCTGTGTTGGCATTATTGGTGTTTTTTATCATTGCTGGCTTCTTACTCATGCAAATTCCAAACTTTAAAGAAAAGCATCCATAATGAAGATAGAGCTTTTTATTCCTTGCTTTGTAGATCAGTTTTCGCCCGAAACGGGGTTTAACATGGTGAAAGTGCTAGAAAAGGCTGGTTGTAAAGTGCATTATAATGTAGAGCAAACCTGCTGCGGACACCCAGCTTTTCATGCGGGGCGTTGGGAAGATGCCAGAGAAGTTGGCGAAAAGCTCCTCAACGAAGTACCTTCCGATAAAACCTTGGTATGTGGAGCAGCGTCTTGCACGGCTATGATTAGAAATTCTTACGATTTGTTGTTTCAAAATTCTTCCTTTCATAATAAATATCGTCAGCTCCAAAAAAAGAGTTTCGAGTTGAGCGAATTCTTGGTTGAGGTGATAAAAGTGGAGAGTTTTGGTGCAGTGTTAAAGGCCCGTGCTGTTTATATGGATTCTTGCCAAGCCGTTACGCATTGTCAGATTTTGGATCAACCCAGAACCTTACTTAAAAATGTAGAAGGCTTAACGCTGCTAGAGTTAAATGACCAACAACAATGTTGCGGTTTTGGTGGAGTGTTTGCCACCAATTTTGCTCAGTTAAGCACCTCCATGGGTGAGCAAAAATTACAAAGCATTATAGAATTAGGTGCAGATACCATCATTAGCAATGATTATGGTTGTTTGATGCACCTGGATGGTTTAATAAAAAAGAAAGGCTTGCCAATTAAAATCATGCACCTGGCAGATGTATTGGCAAGCGGTTGGTAAAATATGAATGTTACAAAAAATCAGCTATTAGATTTTACTAATAAAGTGTTCTTGGCCTGCGGCATGCCCGAGGCCGATGCAAAATTGGCTTCGGATGTTTTAGTAAGTGCAGACTTGCGCGGCATTGATTCGCATGGCGTAGCAAGACTGAGTGGCTATGTAAGATTGTGGGAAGCCAAGCGCGCTAATATGCAAGCAAAGCCTAGCATTGTCCATCAAACACCTTCTACTGCAACCGTTGATGCAGACGCAGGCCTAGGCTTGGTGGTAGCACCTTATGCTATGAAAATTGCCATAGAAAAGGCCAAACAAGTTGGTACTGGTTGGGTAGCTATTAAAAACTCCAATCACTTTGGTATTGCCGCCTACCATGCCATGATGGCTTTAGAAGAAGGGATGATAGGGATTAGCATGACCAACGCCAGCCCCTTGGTAGCACCTACTTTTTCTAAAGAACGCATGTTGGGTACCAATCCTATTTGTATTGCAGTGCCTGCTCAAAATGAGTTGCCCTTTGTGATTGATATGGCAACCTCCAATGCGGCAAACGGAAAATTAGAAATTGCACAGCGTCATGGTAAATCTTTGCCTTTGGGTTGGGTTCAAACCAAAAACGGAGAAGACAGCACAGATGCTAATGAACTAAAAAATGGAGGGTCTTTGTTGCCCTTAGGTGGGCATAAAGGTTATGGTTTGGGGGCCGCAGTAGACATTTTAAGTGCTGTATTATCGGGCGCTAATTATGGTCCTTGGGTGCCACCATTTGTATCTTTCTTGGCGCCATTGCCAGATTTGCCCGGAGAGGGGATTGGTCATTTTGTAGGGGCCATGCGTGTGGATGCTTTTAGGCCCAAAGAAGACTTTACCGCCCACATGGATAATTGGATCAAACGGTTTAAAAATGCCCAGCGAGTAGATGAACTGCAAGAAGTGTTGATTCCTGGAGAACCAGAATTTCGCATGCACCAAGAGCGTTCTTTAAATGGTTTCGGGTTGAACCAAAATGTGTGGGATGATTTACAATCTTTGGCCCAAAAATTTAACTTAAGTCTATAGCCATTTCTTGCGCTTAAACCATTGAAAAATCAGTATGGTTATCAATAGCATAAAAATAAGTATGCCTGGGTAACCATAATGCTGACTTAACTCTGGCATATACTCAAAGTTCATTCCGTATACCCCAACAATAAAGGTGAGTGGTAGAAAAAAAGCAGAAAAAACCGTTAAAATGCGCATCACCTCATTGGTTTTTTGCGACGAAATGCTCAAGTATAAATGCAGTAAAGACTGCACGTCTTCATGCAATTGCTCTGTTAGAACTTCTAACCTTAAAAAGTAATCATGTAGGTCTTCGTAGTAGGAATTCTTTTTATGATGCGATTGCAAATGATCTACTACCATTTTAGA
>CAYUDC010000022.1:0-1738 GCA_964443415.1 uncultured Chitinophaga sp.
GGTTGGAGAAACTCTGTTGATTGTCTGCGTGGAAGTTGTTTAGGTCAAAGATGCGGTGTGATTTCTTTTTTCTTTCTGCAACTGAAATAAGTTCAGATAAGGGGAATTTAATTTTTAGACTTATGTAAATACCTCGCATTTTGTTTGAATAGGTGCATACATTCCAGTTAAGTTCTAGTTCCTGAATAAGTTTATCAAAGTGGTAACGCTTTAAATACTTCATTTGAATTTCACTTAATTCCTTTTCAATCATTTTGGTGTATGAGGCAAAGCCAAACATTCTACTAATAATTAGCTTTTTGTTGGTTTTAGTATATTTTTTAGTGCCTATTATTGAATTGATAGCTATAAACGCTAAAAGCTGGGCTTGCTCAAATTCTGTTCTAGGATTATCCCTAAAATCAAATAGTAGGTGCTTTCCAATCATTGCCATTACTTCACCTTTTGGAATCTGCTTTTCAATTTTACGGCCTTCAATTAAAATGTTTTCAGAGTTTCCAGTAATTCCCAAAAATTTCAAAGCCTGCCATACACAATAATGGTTTATACAAGTATTCTTAAAGTCATTGTCTTTCTTAAATAGGCTTAGGATTTCATTTATTTCCTCAATAGGCTGAAAGGTGGTTCCCATGTCAGTAAACCCTTTATAATCTTCATCAGTTCCAAAATATTCAAGTTCATACCAACTTAATTTATTAGTTATTTCAGGTGGTAGGATTTCATTATAGTTTTTGTAAATAACCTGCCTAGCTACATTTATTAAGTCATAATCTATAGATTGTGCATAGTTGTAAATCCCAAACTTAATTATTTTGTTAATCGAGTTTTGCTTATCTATAAGCATACCTTTAAGCAGAAATAAAGGAAATTGAAGGTATTTTCTAGGAAACTCACTTTCATTTCTTAAGTCCATGTTTTGCCCTTCTTTTTGCTTTAATAAACAATCGGTTAAATTCAATTGGGCAAACATTAAAACGGTTAGACAATTCTAGGACCGTCTTTTTGCCTATTTTATTTAGATATGGGGCTACTTTTAAGAATAAAGCTAGTTTACCCTTGCTTTCCATTAAATCGTTTCTCATAATAGGTTTAATTGAAGGGGTGGGCAAATCAAAGTTTTATCTGTGGTGTAATATCCAGCGCGGTGTTTTGATACTTCGCAAAACCCATGTTTTAGTAAATGGATATTACCTAACTTATGCCATTTGGCAATATATCGGCAAATATTAGCGCGGTTTATTCCAGTTGAATTTTCAACCATTAGCATAGTTTGGGGCTTTTGTTGAAACGCTGCAAATACTCTTTTCATTTGCCCTTCAAATTGCTTAGTTTCGTATTGTCTTTTATGCTGGGGGGTGGCGGTGTTAATCATTGTTACCCCCTTTATTTTTTATGTAGTTGTCGGCTTCGCTTGCTGTTTCTGCAAAGGTTTTCTTTTTACCTTGCTTCAACCAGTTGTCAATTTCCGATTTTAAAAACCTCAACTTTTTACCCCCTTTATGCACGGGAATAGTTCTAGCATTTACCCAACCATAAACGGTGGGCTTGCTTGGTTTGTCGGGGTGGTAATTACATAGTTCATTCAAATCAAACCAGCGGTCTGTTTCCGTTTGCCCTTTAGGTTTGTTTGGTGTGTGTTTTAGGTCAAGCAATATGTTTTCAATATTGTTTAACCTCGCTTCAATTACTTCAAATGGATTGTTCATTTTGTACAAGTTTTTAAATTTCTTGAAAAACT
>CAYUDC010000022.1:1748-14967 GCA_964443415.1 uncultured Chitinophaga sp.
TTTCTTGTACGAAGGTTTAGCTGTTCGGTGTTGGGTAACTGGTTACAACTGGTTACAATGTTTATCGATATTCATTTTCAAATATTGCCTTTAATATTTTAACCTCATCCTTTGCCCTACCTTGTTTAGCTGCGGGCAACAATTCAATAACGCTTTCAATTAGCTTTATTTTATTATCTAGCTTCTTTGGTGTGCATAGTGTTGGTCTTCCTTTTCTATTTGCTGACTTTAAATAGAAAGTAAACCTTTGGAATAATTTTTCACCTGAATTGTGTCCGTATTCTTTAGCTATTTTATCGCTGTTTTTCCTTGTAATTGTCAATTCCTCATACGCATATTTTAAGGCAATTTGGTCAATTTTAAGCTTGTCAACTTTATTATTATTTTTTGTTGGGTATAAAGATTTTATTTCATTATTCGGATTATCATTTGAACTATTTGTCAGCCATTGAATGACCTTTTCAGATTCTTTATAGTGATTATACCTTTCCTTCCAATACTCAAAAGTAGTTTCAGGGTTTTTTAATATTAATTCATTAATGTATTCAATAGCCTTTTGGTGTTTACGTTCAGCAAACTTTAATATTTGTTTGGCTTGAGTGTCTGCAAGGTCTGACTTGCTTATAATACCTTGTAAACTTTGAAGATAAAAAAACTCAATTTCGTTTGAATTGAAATGTACGGTTTTAATATTTTTATTGGCGCTATTCTCTAGTATATTAGTTTTTTGGATTATTGTTGAAATACTATTATCGAAAATATCAGTTTGAAAATTTAGCTTTTGGCAAATTGTTAAAAAATCTATTTCATACTTTAAACAACAAATTTGAATTTCCTCAAACATGATGTTAAATAGTTCATGGCTTTTTACAATATATCTTTCAAATTCGTTTAAGTACCGTTTTGCCTCATTATCGCTTTTTTTGTGTGATATTTTTGTTTGCTCAAATGTTATTACCCCCGTAAATAATAAATCGCTGTATTGTCTAAAAAAACCTTGCAATTCAAAAAATTCAAAAACATAATACTTTAATACGTCGGTTTTACCTTCTTTGGTTTCTTTAGCTAATAAATTTAGGTTAAGTTCTTTTGAAAAGGGCTCAATGTAATCTTTATTTAGGTTTATTGAAGGGTTTAATACTTCATGAATTACCTTTTCATTTTCTGAAATCCAGTATCCTATCAGTTGAATACATTTTTCAAGATTAGTTGTTTCCATAAGCTATAAATCTAATTCAATTTTATCCGCTGCTTTGCGCTTAGTTTCGTCAATTATCTTAGCATAAATTTGGGTTGTTTTTAGTTCCCTATGTCCTAGTAATTTGGAAACGGTGTAAATGTCTGTTCCTTTTGATAGTTGCAAGGTGGCAAATGTATGTCTGAAACAATGAAAGGTTATATCCTTAGTTATACCAGCCAAACCAATCCATTTAGCAAGGTGCTTATTTTCGTATGCTGAATATTTTAAACCCTCAAAAACCTGGTCTTTTGGCTCTTTTCTCTCACCTAATAGGCTAAATGCTTGCTGGGAAATTGGATGCGTTTCTATTCCCTTCGTTTTTTGTTGTTTGTAGTTTATAGAATAGCCATTGCCTTCAATGTATTCAATGTTATCCCAAACAAGGTTTTTAAGGTCAATAAACCTTAATCCAGTCAAAGCAGAAAAAAGGGCTGCGCGCTTCAAAAGTGGGTTATTACATTCAGTTTTAACAAGGCTGTTTAGTTCCTCAATAGTTAAAAAATTCCTTCGCGTTTCGGCCTGCTTTATAGGTTCAATAGTTGCATTTAGGTCCGTGTTCAAATATTTATCCTTATAGGCTTGCTTTAAGCTGGCTTTGAATTTATTAAAGTAGGAAGCCGCTGAATTTGTTGAAAGGGTGGCTTTGTTGCTCTTATTGCTTTTGGTGGTTTGTAAGTATTCTTTGAAATCGTCGCAAAACTTTTCATTCAGTTCAGAAAATTTTAAATTTCCTTTTGTGAAAGTATCTAGGTAGTTAAAAGCAGAAACCCAATTATCATGGTTTGAGGCTTTGCGCTTATCTGTAAGGCTTTTGAAATATTCAACAAAGTTCTTTTCCCCTCTCTCTTTTATCTTAAGCTGTTCTTTTTCGTATCCTGAATAGATTTCAGGTTTGTTTAATTCGTTTTCTCTTTTCTGTTTAGTTTGTTCAGCACGTTGCAAAATATTTTTAACTTCAATTTCAATTATCTTATGTATTGCATTATTCGTATCGTAAATAGGGGTTAATTTTCCTTTGCTTTTATTGAATTTTATAGGTTCAGGAATATAAAGTCCTAAAAATTCCCTTCGTGTGCTTTTCCCCGTTTTGGGGTCTGTTATGGCTGGGTAAAAATCTAAATACAAACTTTTTCTATTCTTAGAAATAGGCTTTTCCCTTAGTGTTACTTTTATAGTCATGGTCTTTTATGCTTATTATTTAATTAAATAGGTTATCCAATTCGGACCGTTTAACCCTAGTTAGCCTTTTATTTAGATTAGTCGCTTTAATTGTTCCTTTACTTACATAGTAATATGCAGACCTTACAGAGCAATTTAATAAGCTGGCAACCTCTTTAACGGTTAAAAATTCCTTAGCTTTCAAAACCTCAATAGGTTGAATTTTTACTTTTAAGGTTTCTTTATTGCTTACCTCAATTTTATTAGCCTTTATGCGGGCTTTGTAGGCACGTTTTGCGCATTTATCCCCACAATATTGTGTTACGGTGGTCCGTGCTGTAAATTCTATGCCGCAATGCTGGCAGATTCTTTGTACCTGAATATTTGAACTCATTTAAGTAGCTTTAAGTTAATTTAAGTTTACTTAAGTGCAATTAAGTGCAAAATAAAAAGGGCTGAACCCCGTTTTTTTGTACCTCATTGCCTTAAGGTACAACGAAGGTACAAACTATTAATAAATAAACAAGTAATAAGACAAAACAAAGCGAAATCTTTAAAACAGAAAAAGCCCAATATAAATGGGCTTTATAAGGGTTTAGTAAGTTGTTTTTAGCTGTTTGTTTTGTGGTGGTTACTTTCCAATACAAAACTTACTAAAAATATTCGCCAACAAATCGTCGGTGCTAATGTCGCCCGTGATCTCACCTAAGTGGTAAATAGACTTGCGGATGTCGAAGGCCAACAGCTCGCCGGTGCGGTTCATTTGCATGCTTTCTAATACCTGCTCTAAGCTTTGTGCCGCCTCTTGCAAGGCACGGTAATGCCGAATATTGGTGATGATAACATCATTGTTTACCTTGTCTGTTTCTACTACGGCACGCAAGCGATCATACAGTTGGTTCAACCCGTCTTGTGTTTTAGAACTTAAGAAAATAAGGTTCTCAAAGGCTTTGAACTTTTCTTGCAAGGCGCTTAAGTTAGCCAAGTCTATTTTGTTGGCAACTGCTATTACCACTGCCTCGAGATTTTCAAACTCTTGCAGCGATTGTTGCAGCTCGGCTTCGCTGGTGCTGAGGGCGTCGAACAAATAGATGACAATGCTGGCCAAGCGAATTTTCTCGTAAGTTTTTTCAATGCCAATGCTTTCTATCACATCGGCAGTATGGCTGCGAATGCCCGCGGTGTCTATTAAGCGATAATTTATTCCGCCAATGGTAAACACCTCTTCGATGGTATCGCGGGTGGTGCCGGCAATATCGCTTACAATGGCGCGGTCTTCTTTAATGAGGGCATTGAGTAGGGTAGACTTGCCCGCGTTGGGCTTGCCCGCAATAACGGTAGGTACGCCATTTTTAATGGCATTGCCTGTTTTAAAGCTCTCAGACAAACGCAACATCATCTGGTGAAGGTTGCTCACCAAGGCATGCAGTTCGGGGCGGCTGGCAAACTCTACGTCTTCTTCGCTAAAGTCGAGCTCCAGCTCTATGAGCGAGGCAAAGTTAATAAGCTTCTCGCGCAGCACGGCAATCTCTTTAGAGAAGCCGCCACGCATTTGGTTCATGGCCGTTTTGTGGCTCATGGCAGAGTCGGAGGCAATTAAGTCGGCCACCGCCTCGGCTTGGGTAAGGTCGAGTTTGCGGTTTAAGAAAGCCCTTAAGGTAAACTCGCCGGGTTGAGCCAAGCGCGCGCCATTTTCTACCAAGGTCTCTAATATCTTTTGCTGAATATAGGGCGAGCCATGGCAGCTAAGTTCTACCGTATGCTCGCCCGTATAGCTTTTGGGAGCCACAAATACCGTGGCTAAAATCTCGTCGATGATGTCGGGCCCTTGCATAAACTTGCCAAAGTGGGCAGTATGCGTGGGCACTTCTTGTAGGTTTTTTCCTTTAAAGCAACGGCTGCTAATGGCCAGGGCCTCTTTGCCGCTGATTCTGATAACGCCTATGGCGCCTACGCCCGCTGCGGTGGCTAGGGCACAAATGGTATCATCTGGGTTATATTGGTGTTTGTTCACTTAAGACAATGTTGTTTTTTCAAATCTAATACCTCTTCTCCATACATCTCGGTAAACTTATACGCCAAAGATTTTCCAATTTGCTCGCAAGCCTTTTCCTTATCGTTTTTAGAGAGGTATATCAATGCCAAGTTGCGGTAACAATAAGGGTTGGCAGGGTTAATCTTAATAGACTTTTGAATAGATTTGATGCCTTCTTCTATCTTGCCCAATTTAAATTGCACATAGCCCAAGTTGTTCCATAAGAAAGGCTCTTCGGGGGCAATTTTTAAACCTTCTTGCAGGTATTTGGCAGCCTCTTCGTACTGCTCTAACTTTTGTAGTTGATAGCCTAGGTTCACATACACACCTACATAATTGGGGTCTACCGCCTTTAATTTTAAGAGGGTTTCTTTGGCCTCGGCCGTTTGTCCGTTGTCGAACAAGGCACCCGCCAGGTTGTTCAGGGCATCTTTGCTATCGGGTCTAATGGCCAGGGCTTGCTTGCTGTCGTCGATAGACTTGAGCACATTGCCGCTAAAGTGGTTCATGCCGGCGCGACTGATATAAATGCGGTAACGGATGGTATCTTCTTTGGCCAAGTCGAGGGCTTTGTCGAGGTCTTTTAAGCCATTCTGAATATCGCGCACCTCATAAAAAAACAAGGAGCGGGTGTAATACACCACGGCTTCGTTCGGAAATTTCTTCACGCCTTCTTGCATGCTCTCCCAGCATTTGTCGGCATCAATAGACATCAGCACCATGCTGCGCAAAGAGATATTGTGGGCATTAAGTCCGCTGTCGTTGATGTGTTTGTTTACCAAGCCCAGCATCTTTTGAGGCTTTTCTTTTTGGGCCATTGCCTCCAGCTCTTTTAAGGTTTGTGCATGGGTGCTTTGGGTCGACCCGAAACCTACAAAAGCAGCAAGCACTAGAAAGGTGCGAATGAATTTACACATGATTATTTTTTCTCTAACACTAATACAATTTTATTGAAGTTGGCAGCAGCATTTACCACGCTGCGGTAGTTTTCGGCCTCGGCTAAGCTAAAGTGAATTTGGCGGTAGAACTCGTCGCAGGTTACTGTGAGTTTATTGCCCACCAAAGTATAAGTAGATACAAAGCTGGCAGCATCTTTTTTGTCTTTAAAGGGTTGAACCGAGAAGTTGAGTTGATCTAAGTTTTTGATTTGGTAGCCATCCGGAATGATAAAGGTAATCACACGGTGGTACTCGCGGTTATAATCATTTTCGATAGGCAACACCCTTTTTTTCTCTTGGTACATCTCAGATTGCGGTCCAATTAAATCGCCAAACTTCACGAGTATTTTATCGCCCGCTTTTTCAATAAAGTGATGCGAGCTTAATTTACTGTTTACAATCAAAGGTTTTACACCCAAGTTGTCGCCACCTTTGTTGTCTATCTTGGTGCTTTTGATGGTAATGTCTTGGTGAAGGTTTTTAACAATGCTTTCTTCAAACTCTTGCACTTTATTTTTTTCGATGTAGTCGAACAGCGGTTGAAAGTTTTGTGCGTAGTAGCCCGTGTATTCTTGCTTATAGTCGATGTTTAAGCTATCGGTGCTGGCATCTAGGCTGGCGGTGATATACATATTGTGTTGGGTATGTTCGCTAGGGTAGGAAGGGATAAACTGAATTTTTCCGGCACCGGTGCTCATTTCACCCACGCTAATCTTGCGGATAAACAAGCCATAGTTTTCGATGTTGTTGCTAGGAATTAAACCTAACCTAAACAACTGTCCATAAGGAGCCATGTACATTTTAAGGGTAGGGAAGTACAAGAGAAAATCGGTTAAGAAAGAATAAGATTCAAACTCTTTGTCGAACCTAATAGAGTAGCGGTTGGTGGTAACTACAATTTCTTGTTCGATGCCCATGCTGGCAAAGATGTGGTAGAAGAGTTTGGTGGCGCCACTTTCGTTGAGGGCACCATTTTTAAGGATGCTGGTAAAGTTTTCAAACTGGTCGTCGCCATTGTCTACAAAGGCATAGTTCTTTTTAATATAACTTTCTACAGCGCGTATTTTACTTTCGTCATCAGGGGCATATTTTACATTACACTTTTTGATGATTTTCTCTAGGGCACTTTGTTCGTCTTTCTTTAGGGTGCCACCTAGGTTCTCGAAGATATTTTGGCTGGCAATGCCGTAGTTATAAGGATTCTTTTTGCCTTTGGCCTTGTTAAAATACAGTTGGTACATCACCTTCATTTTGTTGCCGCCTTCGTTAGAGAAAGCTTCTTCTGGTACGGCCGGAATGTTTTCTTGGATGCCCACCAACATGTTTCTTTCTTTGAGGCTGGTATCTGAGTAGAGGTCGGTAAAGCCACCAAAAGATTTGCTGATAAACACTAAGTTTTCGGGGCTAATGATTTTAATCACCGCTTTGGCCACAGGGGTGTTTCCTTGCATGCTAAACCAAGTGCCGGTATAGCCAGGGTTACGTTTAACCAGGTAGTAGTATTCTATGAAGCTACCTTTCTCTGCACCCGATACGGCAAAGAAATTTACTTTGGTTTCGTCTTCGCGCGTGCCTTCTTTAAGGGCATCTTTGCCTAAGGTTTGGATGGTACCCGACGAAGAGATAACGCGGGCATCGTAGCCCACCAATTCGAAAGCGCGGGCAAAAGAAACATAAATTTTATTGTTACGGTCGATGGCATCTTCGCTGTTTACGTAGCGCACGCCATGGATGTAAAAGTATTCGAAGAGGTTGCCATCTTTGTCGTAGGCAAACTCCACCACACGTTCGTCTATTACCTCTAGCTCGTCGATGGCTTTAAGGTCGTAGCCCTTGCAATACTTGGCAAAGTCTGGGTTGGCTTCTAATTGATAGTTTAATGAAAATTGAGCCTGAAGGCTGCTCATGCACCATAGTAACATGGCAAAGCTTAAGATGCGTTTCATAGGTTTATTGTTTAATGATAATTTGTTCGGTGTACGATTTTTGAATGGCTTCTACCATGGCATTGTAGATGCCAAAGTCGGAAGGATAAAGCATTAAGGTACTTTCTTGCAGCGTCTCTTTGCGCACAAGCAAGTTTTTTTGCAGTTGATAGTTTACTTGATAAAGAAGAAAGTCTTTTTGGTATTCGGTGTTTTTAGGCAAATAGGTAATTTGCCAGCTAGGGTCGAGCTCTAGGCACACCACATATTCGTTTCTTTGTTTAAAGTTATACTCGATGGGCACATTGCGTTTTTTTTCTATTTTAGAAGGGGTGCCTACTTTTTCGAGGTTTAGATTTAAGAACAATTCTTTGTCGGCAATGATGGCATATTCGGGCAGCTTAAAGGCATAATGAATATAGAGCGGTTTGTTTCTATCGTCGAGGTTTTCTAGCCAAACGGTGTCTATGGTAAAGCGGTTATTGCCTTTGAGCAGGTAGCCGCGGCAAACTTTAAGGATAAAGTTATAGTTGCGTTCGTGCAGGCGGTCTATAAAGTTGGTTCTTTTGTAGCCAATGAGTTTGGCTACGCCGTGGCCGCTAAGGCTGCGACCCGATAGTTTGATATAGCAAGAGTCGTAGGTAATATTTTGGCTAGGCTCTACCACCGGAACGGTTTCTATCACATAGTGCTCGCAGTCGCCCAGGCCAATCATGGCCTCCTTGCCTTGGGTAAAGCCAGAGGGCATGCCAAAAGGCAGGTTGTTGGAGGTGGCATCTAAGAAGATAAATTTCCCTTGGTACTTAACAGCGCATATCATGTGGTTGTCTACGGCAGGGGTGGGGAGTTCAGAATATTTATAAGGCAAATCTCTGCTGCCAATCCAAACCAGGTAGGCCGGAATTTGTTGGCTCCTTAAGAGGTTATACAACATGTTAGACATGCCCTTGCAATCGCCATAGCGCTCTTGCAGCACTTCGCTGGCTTTGGCCGGAATAAGCCCTGCATAGCCAGCTTCTAGGGCGATGTATCGGATATTGCCTTGCACCCAAGCAAAGATGGCGGCGACTTTTTTCAGGGTATCGGTTTCTTTGTTAACGATAGAATCGCTCAACGACTTAAATTTCTCTGCAGGTTCAAAAGTTTCTTTCAAGAAGTTACAGTTCCAGCGGTAGAGGTCGTTTAGGTTACCCAGCACGGCAACGGTGCCCTCGCTGCCTTCATACGATTTTATGCGAAAGTGCCATTGAGCCGAGAGGTATTCAGATTCGGGGCCATCGCCTTCAAACTCTAAACGCTTGTTAGAGCTGCCTTGCCAAGAGAGGGTTTGGTTGTTTCCTTTTTGAACCGATTGATGCTGAAAATTTAGGTATTGGAGTCTAAACGTATCTACGGCAATCTGAAAGAAGTTGCTAGGGTATTGAATGGTAAAAGACACATTTTCGTAATCAAAATACGGCGACACCGAGAACTTAGGCATCATGTGAAGGTCTTTTATTTCGTAGGTAGTTTCGATGATGGTTTTGGCACCTTTGGCTATCATGGGAAAGCGAAAGCTCAGCTCTTTGGAGTCGTCGTGAAAGATGTTGTTGTTTACAAAATCATTGATTTTAAAATCTTTGATCACTTCTTTTTGATAGCTTTTGCCATTGGGCATATAAATCTCGGCATTGTACGATACCAAAGAATAAAAGCCAGAGTAGTGGATAGAGCGTTTGCTGTAGCCCGAGTTGTTATCGTCTAGGTAAAAGAATTCTTCTTTGGTAGAATAAAACACGCGGGGTTTGCCCTTCTCCATTTTAAGCGAGATGGTGGCTTGGTGTTGGGTGCAAACCACCTTGGCCTCTGGGTACTTTTCTTTTAGTCGGGTGTACTCTGCTAAAGCTTGGGCCTTTAGGTTCAAACCGAAACCTAAGAGGCCAAGCGTTAACAGAAAGCAAGCTTTTTTAATCATCGATATAAATTATTGAAGGACGGTAAGCACTTCGCCATGCAAGTAGTAATAGGCGCCAATGCGTTTGCCGGTGGCATCAAAGTATTCGCATAAGCCTTCTTTGTCGCCGTTTACGTAGTTTTCTTTTAACTTAAGGTTTCCGTTGGCATAGTATTCAAGGGTTTCGCCATGCAGTTCGCCCATGAGGTAAGATTCTGAACGCATAAGTTTGCCAGTGGGGAAATAAGTTTTGGTAGGTTTTATTTCGTTGCCATGCTCATAGAAACGTTCTTCTTGCAAGGTGCCATTAGGATAGAAAATCTTGTATTCGTTGTGGTACCTGCCATTGAGCATTTCGAAGCTGGTGCTTGGGTTTCCGTTGGCATAGAAGGCTTTTATTTGTCCATCGCCGGTAGGGGTAAAGAGGGTGTCTTTTAGCTTATTGGTTTTATCCATATAGCTGTAGCCAATGAGGCGACCAAACTTGTAGTAGCGAATTTCTCTCAGCTCGCCAGTAGGGGCATAGTATTTAGATTCGCCATGTTTTTCGTCTTCAAAAAAGGCAATGTCAGATTCTACTTTACCATCAGGGTAGGTCCAGATGTTTTTGCCATGGCTTTCTCCGTCTTTATAATCAAACCTGCCGATAGGCTCGCCAAAGTAGTTGTATTCTTCGTTGGTGCCAGTGCTATAGCCATAGTATTTGGTAGATTTCTTTCTTAGTTTTCCGTTAGGGTGAAAGCTCAACCATTCGCCATGGGCATCGCCTTCAAAGTATTCGCCTTGGTCGCTTACTTTGCCATTAGGATAAAACCAAGTGGCTTTGCCATGCGAGTAGCCATTTAAGAAACCCCCTTCGTAGCCTTTTTTGCCACTTAAGCCTTTGAGGCTAAAGCGGGCAGTGCCCGTAGGGAAGCTGGCAGAGTCTATGCTGATGCCATTAGAATCGCAGTGGTGTACTTCGCGTAAGATGCCTCTCACGTATTTGTATTTCTTGTAAGGTTTTCCATTAGACAAATACTCATAGCCCCAATCTTTTTTCTTGTCGTTTAAGTAGAAGTATTCGTTTTCTATGGCGCCATTGGCTTGGTAGGTTCTCCAAACGCCATTGCGGTCTCCGTTGATGTAGTAACCTTGTGTTTTTATTTTTCCATTTTGAAAATAGGCAGTGTATAAGCCATCGTATTCGCCCTTTTTGTAGTTGATTTCAGACGACAATACATTGGTATGGATATAGTTTTTGATTAAGCCATCGAGTTCGCCTTTCTCGTAGATTTCGATGGAGTTGATGACACCATTAGGGTTATAGAACTTCCATTCGCCTTGGCGTTTATCATCTTTAAAAGTACCTTCTACTGTTTTGTCTCTAAACATATTGTAGATAACAACAGGCGTACCAGAGCGGGCAATTTTGGTTTCGTACATTACCTTGCCGTATTTGTCGAAGAACTTCACCGATTTCCATTCGCCTTTGGCGTAGGTGTCAAAGCGCACTTGGCCGCCTTCGTGGTCAAAAGTAATTTCGTCGCCATTTACCTTGCCATTTTCGTCGAGGTTAGACTGTTCTTTGAGTTTGCCATCGCTGTAGTATTTAAGCCATTTGCCAGAAGTTTTGCCATTGGCAGCAATGCCTTCTTGCTCTAGCTTACCATTGATATAATACGTTTTGTAGGGGCCTTCTAGGATGCCATCCACAAAGTTGCATTCTTTCTTAAGGTTTTTGTTCTCGTAAAATTCTTTGTACACACCCACTATTTTGCCAGCCTTGTAGGTGGCTTCTTCTTTTAACAAACCGTGGGGATAGAAGTCTTTGGCATTGCCGTCTAATTCGCCTTTTACATAATTGTATTCGGCTTTAATGCCACCGCTTGGGTAGTATTCTAGCGACTTGCCCTCTCTTACATCATTCTTAAAAAACTGACGGTGCGAGATAGAGCCATTGGCAAAATAGGCCAATACTTCGCCGTCTACTAGCTCATTGATATAAATACCCGTTTCGTTTAAGTAACCATTTCTAAAGATGCGATACGGGCCATTTAATTTCCCTGCTTTATAGTTTAACACGCGCATGGTATCTCCTTTAGAATCGAAGTAATACCAAGTGCCTTCGCGGTTGCCCACTAGGTCGAAGTTGCCCACTACATCTATATAACCCTCTTCGCTAAAGTAGATAAAAGTGCCGGTGGTTTTGCCAGAAGCGTTTAAGTTTCCATAGGCTTCGGGGCTAAATTTATCGTAGTAGAAATAGCTAAGGCTAAGGTTCTTGCCATTAAAGGTAAAAGCCCTTTTATCGTGGATATTTTGAAAGCGTTTTAAGTTGGCTTCTCTCGATTTTTTAAGGTTGTCTATCTTAGATTTTACCTCTTTAGCCACTCTTTCGTTTTCGCTGCTGGCGAGTAAAAGAAGGGTAAAGGTTTCGTAGTCTTGCGTCTTTAAAAAGTCTTTAAAGAAAGGCAGGTAAAACTCGCTGTAAAAGCCTTCTTCTTTTACAGAAGAGGCAGCTTTTTCCATCACCAAGTGCAATTGTTTGTTGAGAGGGAAGGTCATTTTACCCGGAATTTTATACTTGCTATTGAGGGCCACTTGGTTGGCAATAAGCATGTCTAAATCTTCGAACTCGTTTTTAAGCACAGGGTTTTTGGAGCTATTGATAATTTGCGAACTGTTATCACAGAGTTTATCAAAATCAGAAATAACATTGTTACTTCTTTTGCTGGCAGGTTCTAGCAATAAGAAGATGGTATAGGCCATAATGGCTTGGGTAAGTTTACCTTCGCTTTCGGCCAACCTTGCCAGGCGCAGGTGGGCAGACGGAAAGCAAGGAGAGATGTAAAGCAAGGCTTTGTAGGTTTCGAGGGCCGATTTGGAGTCGCCTTTTCTTTCTTGCACAATGCCTTTGTTAAGCATCAGGTTGGTGCTATAAGGGAATCTTTTAAGAGCCAAGTCGTACACGGCGATGGCTTCATCAAACTGTTTTAGTTCGTCTAAGGCCGAGCCCAAAATATTGTATTGGTTCATTTGGTCGGTGCCTTCATAAATCAGGCGTCGTGATTCCTCCACGGTTTCTTCGTACCTTTCTTGGAGGTACATCGCATAGGTAATTTCGTATTGGGCAACAAAATAATTGGTATCACCTTGTGGAACCTTGCGGTATTCGCGGATGGCTTTTTCGAATTCTTCATTTTCAAAAAATTCGTAGCCTTTTCTAATTTGCTCCTGAGAATTAATTAATTCGATGGGTTTTTGAGCAAAAATAAAGGAGTGGGTAAAAAGGAGTAGCAGTAGTATGAAGAGCTTTTTCATGGGTAAAAAATTGAAAATATTAATTGTTGGAAAATTATCTTTAAGCGGCCTTATTTCCAAATAAAAAATAGAAAGAATTTGATTCTTGACATTAAGTAATTATTAAGGAAATTGGCTTGCTTAGGGCTTATATTTCGGTTTGAACCAAGCGAATTTTATCGTAGCTTGCTGTGGTATGGAAACATTTAAATACTCGTTAGAAAACGAGCAGACAGAGCGGCTTTGGTTCAGACCTGCAAAGCCAACAGATTTTGATACTTGGTTGATATTTTGTGCTTATCCAGATTCATTAAAATACATTTTTGGGGAGGAGCAATTGGCATGGAATGATCCGTATAAATATTGCGAGTATTGGTTTGAGCGGATATTTACGAGGTATCAAAATGGCTTAGGAGGGATGAATGTATTGATAGAAAAAAGCAGTGGCCAAATGGTTGGCATGTGTGGCTTGTTGGTTCAAACCATTGACGAGATAGAAGAGTTAGAGATTGGCTATTCTTTGATGCCAGATTTTAGAGGAAAGGGCTTTGCCTTGGAAGCAGCGCGCAAGTGTAAGGAGTTTGCCATGGCACATCGCTTGAGCGAATCTTTGATATCGGTGGTACATGTAGACAATGAGGCTTCGGCCAAAGTAGCTCGAAACAATGGGATGTTTTTAGACAAAACCACGGTAAGTCATGGTGCGCC
>CAYUDC010000022.1:15067-28612 GCA_964443415.1 uncultured Chitinophaga sp.
CCCAAACCATCGATGTTCATGGCCCTGCGGCTCACAAAATGCTCGAGCCTGCCAATGAGTTGTGGGGGGCAATGGCTATCGTTGGGGCAATAATGTACAGCCTCGCCTTCTTTTCTTTCGAGCAAGGTTTGGCATTCGGGGCAATGCGTGATGTATTGTATTTTCTGGGCAAATAAATCTCTTTTGCTCAGTTCAACGCCAGTCACTTTCGGAATAATTTCGCCGCCTTTTTCTACATACACCCAATCGTGGGTGTGTAAATCGAGGCGTGCAATTTCATCGGCATTATAGAGGCTGGCTCTTTTAACGGTGGTGCCTCCTAAGCTTACAGGTTTAAGGTTGGCTACGGGAGTAATAGCGCCTGTGCGGCCTACTTGGTAACTCACTTTTTCTAATAAGGTAAGCACCGATTCTGTTTTGTATTTATAGGCAATGGCCCATCTTGGAATTTTGGCGGTAAAGCCTAATTCTTGTTGCAGGGCATAGTCGTTTACCTTAATTACAATCCCGTCTATATCAAAGCTCAGCTGTTTGCGCTGGGCATCCATTTGTTGGATATAGTGTAACACCTCTTCGATGTTTTGGCAGACAGCAAATTTATCATTTACCTGAAAGCCCCAGGTGGCGGCAAGGGCAAGGCTTTCGGCATGGGTTTTGGCCACGCTTTGGTCGGCATACACAAAGTATAAATAGGCATCTAAGGAACGTTTGGCTACCTCTGCAGAGTCTTGTAATTTAAGGCTACCAGAGGCAAAGTTGCGAGGGTTTTTATAGAGGCGTTCGGCAATTTTATCTTCATCAACGCCTTGTTCTAAAAGGCTTGCTTTGAGTTCTTGGTTAAGGCGTTCGAAGGTTTTGCGGTGCATAAATATTTCACCACGAATTTCAAAGTAAGGAGGGAAGTTGCCCTTGAGGGTATGTGGAATGCTGCGGATGGTTTTAACATTGGCGGTTACCTCATCGCCTTTGGTACCATCTCCGCGGGTGACGGCACGCAGCAATTTGCCGTTTTCGTAGGTGATGCTAATGGCTAGGCCATCATATTTTAGCTCGCATACATATTCAAAAGGGGCGTTGGCTACTTTTTTAATACGCTCATCAAAGTCTCTAAGTTCTTGTTCGGAGTAGGTATTTCCCAAGCTAAGCATGGGATATTTATGGGCCACCTGATTAAACTGTTTGGTGATATCGCCGCCCACTACTTTGGTGGGCGAATCGGGCCAAGCCAAATCGGGGAATGCTGCTTCTAGGGCTTCGAGCGACTTTAGCAGTTGGTCGAAATCGTAGTCGCTAATGCTAGGGTTAGAAAGGATATAATAGCGGTAATTATGTTCTTTGAGTTGCTTGCTTAATTCGTCTATTTTCTGCTTTGCCTCGGTTGCATTCATGCTGCCAAAATAAGTAAACCCCATCAATCTTAACATAATTTTATCAATAAATTCCCCAACAATCCCCATTTTTGAGGCATGAAAATCAATCGCCTTTTTAAAGCCATTTGGGTATTATGGGTTGGGTCGACCCAACTGATACAATTTGCCTACGCACAACACACGTATATTGTAACAGGAGGCTTAAGCGATCATATTTTAGATAGGCTAGAGATAAAGAGTGGCAGTTTGCCCAATGATTATTTTCATAGCACTTTAAAAAGCTACCGAAGAAAGGCCATTGCCAATTATGTAGATAGCTTTCCCATCAACACTACAGAGCTCAGCAACAGAGATTACCTAAACATGGCGTATCTCATCAACGATAATTTTGAATGGTCGGCTCAAACCAGTTCGAACGCTAAGCGTGCGGTATTAAAGCAGTTTTATCAGAAAAAGGCAGCCTTATTTAGTGCCCATGGCGAAGATTTTAACTTGGTGGTGAATCCAGTATTATATTATCAGGTGAGCACAGAAAGGAAGTATTCTACAGGAACTGCCATGATTAATAATCGTGGGGTAGAAATAAGGGGCAATATAGGTTCTAACATAGGTTTTTATACCCAAGTGAGTGATGAAATTATTCGAAATTTTAGTTGGGTTGAAGAGAGTATTGTGCCTAACGGATTTAATATGCCTTACGTAAATTTCTATAAATCCAATCCTGGTAATGGCACCTACAGTTATTTTTCTAGCAATGCTTACATTACAGCCAATATCAATAAATACATGGATTTGCAATTTGGGCATACCACCAACTTTATTGGAGATGGTTATAGAAGTTTGATATTGGGGAATACGCATCCAGAGTATTTAAACTTAAGGCTCAACACACGGGTATGGCGCATGAACTATACCAATATTTGGGGAGAGGTTAGGAGCAGGGCATTTGCCAGAGATAACCAAGCCAGGCATTATTTTGCCACGCATCATTTGAGTTTAAATGTATCTAAAAACTTTAACATCGGATTATTTGAAACCATTATTTACAATAGAGACAGTACGGGGGTTGACCCAAGGATTGAGTTAAATTATCTCAATCCGGTGGTGTTTTATAAGTCGGTAGAAAACGGATTGAACAGCGTAGACAAAAGTGTCATTGGCTTAAACTTTAAGTATAACTTCTTGCGTCAATTTTCGCTTTATGGGCAGGTGGTATTAACCGAGTTTGTGTTTAACGAATTGGTGTCGAGGAGTGGGTGGATGCATAATAAGTATGGCGCACAAATTGGACTAAAATCTATAGATGTGGCAGGCGTGAAGAATTTGGATATTCAAACAGAGTTTAATTTGGCTCGACCCTTTTTGTATGCTTCTTATAATACCTACCAAAGTTTTAGCAATTTTAACCAGAATTTGGCACACCCTCTTGGGGCTAATTTCTATGAGTTTGTGGGTATAATGAGGTATCAAACTTTAAAGAGATTGTACCTTACAGGTAAGTTTATTTTTGCCACTTATGGCAATGATACCAATGGCAGCAACTGGGGAAAAGATCCCAAAAAGGATTATGATACCCATACCTCTCCGGTTTATGGTAACTTTATTGGCCAAGGTGTGGCCACCGATTTGATAACCGGCGAATTGATAGGAACTTACATGTTAAGGCACAATTTGTTTGTAGAGGCAAGGGCGGGCATGCGCAAGGTGAGTTCGGTCTTATCCACCTTTAACATGAATATTTCTTATTTTACATTAGGCATACGTCTGAATATCAACGATAGGCAATACGATTTTTAAGCTATTTATCCACCCGATTCTCTTTATTAAAAGGGAAAACCTATTTTTGCCACCCCAAAATTTTATTCATTTTGACACTCATAAAATCAATATCAGGAATCAGAGGTACCATAGGAGGTAAATCTGGCGATGCCCTTACCCCAGGCGATATCGTAAAATACACCGCAGCATTTGCTCATTTAATGAAGCAACAAAAGGAGAATTGCAAGATCGTGGTGGGCAGAGATGCAAGATTAAGTGGCGACATGGTAAACCGCTTGGTTACTGGCACCTTAATAGGCATGGGTGTGGATGTAATAGACTTAGGTTTAAGTACCACCCCAACCGTAGAAATGGCAGTGGTGATGGAAAACGCCCAAGGCGGTATCATTTTAACAGCCAGCCATAACCCTAAGCAATGGAATGCTTTAAAATTACTCAATGCCAAAGGAGAGTTTATTTCAGATGAAGTTGGAAAAGAGATTTTATCCTTGGCAGACGGCAACAAGATAGAATATGCAGAGGTAGATAATTTAGGCACCTATACCCAAGACGAAACCTATATTCAAAAGCACATTGACGCTATTTTGGCCATCGACTTGGTAGATACCAAAGCCATCAAAGAGGCCAAGTTTAAAGTGGTAGTAGATGCGGTAAATTCTACCGGTGGAATTGCAGTACCTGCCCTATTAAAAGCTTTAGGTGTGGATGATATAGTAGAAATTTATTGTACGCCCGATGGTCGTTTCCCGCACAATCCAGAGCCACTTCCAGAAAACCTTACCGCCATCTCGGGAGAGGTAAAAAGAAACAAGGCAGATTTAGGCATTGTGGTAGACCCCGATGTAGATCGTTTGGCCTTGGTGAGTGAAGATGGTAGCATGTTTGGTGAAGAATATACCTTGGTGGCAGTAGCAGATTACGTTTTGCGCAATAGCAGCGAAGAGAAATTGGCTCGTTTGGGTTATGAAAAAAATACTGTTTCTAATCTTTCCTCTACCCGTGCATTAAGAGACGTAACCGAAAAGGTTGGCGGTTCTTATCAAGCGAGTGCTGTAGGAGAGGTGAATGTGGTAAAGCTCATGAAAGAAACCAATGCGGTGATTGGTGGCGAAGGCAATGGAGGCATTATCTTTCCAGAATTGCATTATGGCAGAGACGCCATGGTGGGTATTGCCTTGTTCTTGTCGCACCTAGCTAAATCAGAAAAGATTTGCTCGATGTTAAGAGAAAGCTATCCTGATTATTTTATCGCTAAAAAGAAGATTGAGCTTACCCCAGAAATCAATATCGATACTTTGATGGCTAAAATCAAAGACAAATACAAAAAGCAACCAATCAATGATATCGATGGTATCAAAATAGAATTCGATAAAGAGTGGGTACACTTACGTCGTTCTAATACAGAGCCTATCATTCGTATTTATGCTGAAAGTCAGAGTGAAACTACAGCCAATAGTTTGGCAGAGAAGCTCATTTCTGATATGAAACAATTTCTAAAAGACTAATTAACTTAAAACTCGCGCTAACTAATATTTATGGCATTACAATGTGGCATCGTTGGTCTTCCAAATGTAGGTAAGTCAACACTTTTCAACTGTCTTAGCAACGCAAAAGCTCAGGCGGCTAACTTTCCTTTTTGTACCATAGAGCCTAATGTGGGTGTGATTACCGTGCCAGACCAACGCATCAACAAATTGGCCGAGTTTGTAAAGCCAAACCGCATTGTTCCAACCACCATCGAGATTGTAGACATTGCTGGATTGGTTAAAGGCGCCAGCAAAGGCGAAGGTTTAGGAAATCAATTCCTTGCCAATATCCGCGAAACAGATGCCATTATTCATGTATTGCGTTGCTTTGAAGATGATAACATCATCCACGTAGATGGCAGTGTAAATCCTATTCGAGACAAAGACGTAATTGATACCGAATTGCAATTACGCGATTTAGATTCTATCGAAAAGAAGCTACAAAAAGTAACCCGTGCGGCTAAAACCGGCGATAAGGATGCGTTAAAAACAGAAGTGGTGCTGAATAGGTTCAAAAATCACCTAGAAGATGGACTAAACGCCCGCACCTTGGTGGTAGAAGAAGAAGACCTAAAGCAGGTAGAAGACTTATGCTTGCTTACCTTAAAGCCAGTGATGTATGTGTGTAATGTAGACGAAGGTTCTGTAGTAAACGGCAATGCCCATGTAGAAAAGGTGAAAGAGGCAGTAAAGGCAGAAAATGCGCAAGTAATTGTCATCAGTGCCGCTATAGAAGCAGACATTGCCCAACTAGAAAGCTACGAAGACCGCATGGCCTTTCTAAACGATTTAGGCTTAGAAGAATCGGGTGTGGCTAAACTTATTGGTGCGGCTTATAAATTGTTAAACCTTATCACTTACTTTACAGCAGGAGTGCAAGAGGTGCGTGCTTGGACCATCGAAAGAGGATGGAAAGCACCACAAGCTGCTGGTGTCATTCATACCGATTTCGAAAGAGGCTTTATCAAAGCAGAGGTAATACATTATGCAGACTATTTGCAGTATGGCAGTGAGTCGGCCTGCCGCGAAGCAGGTAAGCTAAGCATGGAAGGCAAAGAATACATTGTGCAAGATGGTGATGTCATGCACTTTAAATTTAACGTGTAAGACGCCAACCCAAGCGCACATCAAAGATATCAGCCACATGGCCCTCGGCCTTTAAACTGCCAGCAATCACTAGCTTCTTACCTATGTCATGGGATAACATATAGCGTTGATATACCCATTTGGCGCCTGAGGCTTTATCCATGACAGGAACACCTACCCACACATTTAAATGGGTGCGGCCAATGCTTAGTCGATACCCCGCTAATAGACCCATTTCGGCACCTGTGATGGCTTTTCCTTTCAGGTTTTCTTGAAGTTTGAGATGATGGTTATAGTGCCATTCGGCCCCCATAGAAAGGCTGTGAAAATGATTGAGGGGCCTGGCATATTGGAGCATCATCCCCACGATAGGCTCTAAGCTTTGGGTTGCATCTAAGGTTTTGGTGCTGGCACTGAGGTAGGCTTGCCAAAGGGCATTGCGCGATGTGTTGGGTAAATTTTTTAATTTGGCTTTGTGCCAGTTGGGAGGGTTTAGGTAATAGCTTAATCCGGCTTGAAAGCTCACAAAATTCATCCCTTTATTGGGCATGCGCATGCCTCCATTAGAAATATGCTGATACAATATGCTGCTATGCAAAAGCCATTGCTGATTTAACTTATAATTGGCTTGTGCGCCCACATGTAAATAAAAACTAATGGGCATAGAGAAGAACTGGTTTTCTGGGTTAAGCGTGGGGTGGTACACCTTGCTTAAGCCCACCAATCCTAAGTCTATGGGTACACTCATAAAGAGGTTTCGGGTCGAACCAAACATGGGTTCTGTGAAAACTGTGGCACAGAATGCGCTGCCCAATTGAGCAGGATTGTTAAAGTGATAATACTGCAAACGAATGCCTTTTCTGCTAGCCAAGGGGTGTTGCAAGCTATTTCCCGCACGCGCATGTTGCCAAATAAATGCCGCTGATATGCCTGCCGGAGCGGTATAACTTAAGGGGCGTATGGCTTCTGAATGGGGTAAAATATTGCCATAGCCAGCACCGAGCTGAATGGCTTTAGAGAGGCTGTATTGCGCTATGGCAGCCCATGCATTTGCTATAAAAAGTATGGCCCAAAATAGTTTCACCCACATTAAACAGACAAGGGGTGTAAAAGTTGACAAATTCGCATGAAATATTCTCATTAAATTCACCTAAACTTGTGATACGTAATGATATGAAAAGTTTTAAAAATATAGCCGTTGTATGTTCTATTTTACTTGTCTTGGCAAGTTTTTGGGTGTTAAATCCAGTTTGGATATTTGATGGCACAAATGCGAGAGGAATTGTTTTTAACACAGGTACCAAAGTGCCTAAAAAAGACCGTATGGATTTGGCTTGGTTGTTAGAGAAAGAGCTCACCCAAGACCCTAACACGGGTGATGTGCCGCGCGAGCGATTGCTTGCGGCATGGCAATATCAACAACAATTATTAGCCAAACAAGGCAGTGGCAAAGCTGCCATACCGGGTGTTAGCTGGACAGAACGCGGGCCCAACAATTGTGGTGGACGTACCCGCACCGTTTGGGTAGACCTAAACGACCCTACCCGTAAAACCATTTGGGCAGGGGGTGTGGCAGGCGGACTATGGAAAACCACCGATATTACTGCTGCCAGTCCGAACTGGACGCCCATCAATGAGTTCTTTCAAAACATGGCCATTACCTCTATTACCCAAGCGCCTAGCAATCCTAATATCATGTATTTCGGAACAGGAGAAGGCAATGGAAACCTAGATGCGGTGCGCGGATTAGGTGTTTGGAAGTCGACAGATGGTGGACAAACTTGGACACAATTAAGCGCCACCAATAACTCAACTTATTACTATTGCCAAAAGATATTAAGCATTGGCAATGGAGATACCCTTTTTGTAGCTACTCGCTCTGGCTTACAACGTTCTGTAAATGGTGGAACTTCTTTTACCAAAGTATTGGGAACAGGCATTGCTACCTCTGGCGGTGATGTGGCGCAAGACATCGAGCGCATGAGCAATGGTACGCTGTATGCGAGTATGAGCGGCACAGGGTCTAATACAGGCACCATTCATAAATCGTTTAACAATGGTACCACTTGGACCACGCCACTTACCATTCCAACTTATGTGGCAAAAAGAGAAATAGAATTGGCCGTATCAGTGGTAGACACCAATACCATTTATGGTTTGGTAGAAAATAGTTCTAGAATTACCGCCATCATTAAATCTACTAATGCGGGCAGTACCTTCGACACCGTTGCAGCGCATCCCATTGATGCAGATGGAGGCGTGTCTACAGCTGCCAATAGAAAGGACTTCAGTCGCGGACAGGCTTGGTATGATTTAAGCATAGCGGTTGATCCTAATAACCCCAATGTAGCTGTAGTGGGAGGCATTGATTTATTTAAAACGGCCAATGGAGGTGCCTCGTGGACGCAAGTTTCGCATTGGTATGGGGGCTTTGGTTTTCAGGAGGTGCATGCCGACCAGCACTTTGCCATTTTCTCGCCAGGTAGCTCTGATATCTGTTATTTTGGAAACGATGGTGGGGTGTATCGCTCCGAGAATTTTACAGCAGCATCACCAGCTATTATTTCAAAAGAGACCAACTACAATACCACGCAGTTTTATGCCTGTGATATCAATCCAACCGCTGCTTCTAATTCTTATATAGCGGGAGCGCAAGACAATGGCTCGCACCGATTTTCGAATGCGGGCATTAATGCCACCGTGGAAGTAACAGGTGGTGATGGTGCCTTTTGTCATATCGACCAAGATCAGCCGCAGTTTTGGTTTACCTCTTATGTGTACACCTCGTATTATCGTTCTACCAATACGGGAGCAAGCTTTAGCAATGTGCTTAATACTTCGGGCAATGTGGGTTCCTTTATCAACCCCTCCGATTACGATGATGTAAACAACAAAATGTACTCTGCGGGTAACAATGGTACTTTTACTCGCTGGGATAACCCACAAACAGGCAGCAGCCTGATTTTTGATACGGTACCATTCTTTAACAATGGGCGTGCCACCCATGTAAAGGTATCGCCTAATGTAAACCATAGGGTGTATTTTGGAACCAATGGCGGGCGTATTATTAGAATAGACAATGCCAATGTAATTGCAGGGATAGATTCGTTTATCAATAACGGCAAGGGTATGCCTAGCGGCAGTATCTCTTGCATAGAAATTGAGTCGGGCAATGAGAGCCATATCTTGGCTACTTACTCCAACTATGGGGTAAACAGCGTATGGGAAACTAAAAATGGCGGTAGCACTTGGACCAGCGTAGAAGGTAATTTGCCAGATATGCCCATTCGTTGGATATTGTTACACCCCAGCAAGCCTTGGCAAGCCATGGTGGCTACCGAGCTTGGGGTGTGGACAACAGACTCACTCATGGGTACTTCTACCAATTGGCAACCCAGCAACAATGGCTTTGCCAATGTAAGAACAGATATGCTTAAAATGCGTGGGGTGGATAAGCAAGTGGTGGCAGCAACGCATGCAAGAGGTCTATACACCACCAATGTGTTTGCACCACCTTTTGCAGATTTTTCTGCCAATAAGCGTCTGGCTTATGTGAGCGCTTTTATACAGTTTAACAGCACTAGCAATGGTGCCACCAGCTATTTGTGGGACTTTGGCGACGGTACCACCAGCACTGCGGCAAATCCGCAGAAGCAATATTTTGCACCAGGTATTTATAATGTAAGCCTCACCATTAACGGTGGCGCCAACACCAAATTAGTAAACTCTTATATTCAAATTTTACCTTATCGCCAAGTCCCCTATACCTTGGCTTTGGGAGGAAATTTTGATACTAATCCAAACGACTTTGGTTCAGAAACACCTTCGGGAGTGGCCTTTGCACGCGGCAGCTCTACGGTGGCCTCTAAAAGTGGTACCGCCAGCGGCAGCTTTGCATGGGTAACAGGCCTCACCGGAAACTATGCCGATAACAACGACACGCGATTGTATAGTCCGTGTTTTAACTTTACCGCCTCGGGCACTTATACCATTCGGTTCAAAACAAAAAATAGATTTGAGATTGGATATGATGGCTATATTGTGGAGTACAGTTTAAACCTTGGTAATACTTGGACAAAACTGGGCAATGCAGTTCAGGCCAATTGGTATGATTTTGCCAATACGGCTGGCGGAGCCGCTTTTGCATTAAATCAACCATTCTTTAATGCTACACGTACATCTTACACCTTAATGCAATACAATGTATCGTCGTTGGCCGGTAATTCTAAGGTTAGTTTTAGGATTGTATTTAAATCAGACGGTGGTGTAACCGATGCAGGTATGGCGGTAGACGATTTTGAAATTACCGGTCCAACAAACTCAGCCTTGCCTGTAAACCTTATAAGTTTTTGGGGTAAAAGGCAAAGTGATACGCAGGTAGATTTGCATTTTAGAACTGCCTCCGAGAAGAATAACAAAGGCTTTGAAATTTGGCGCAGTGCCGATGGCTTTACCTTTACCAACATTGGTTTTGTGGAAGGCGTGGGTAATTCGCAAACCAATCAAACCTATAATTTTAAAGACCTTGAGGCGCCGCAAGACCAATTATATTATCGTTTAAAACAAGTAGACGAGGATGGACGCTTTGAATTCTCTAACATCATCAAGGTAGAAAAAGAAGTATTAGAGCAGCCTTTGTTTACCATGCAATATGGTGGGCTAGGTTTCGGGTTGAACCTAAACGTTTACGCTAGCCAAGCTGTGAAAGGGAACTTGTATGCCCAAAACGGACAGTTGATTAAAACCATTTCATTGGTGAGTGGCATGCAACAATTAGATTTAAGTGGTTTGCCTAAAGGGATTTATTTGCTAGAAGTATCGGATGCTTCGGGCCACAAGCAAGTTGAAAAAGTGTTGTGGTTCTACTGATAAATATCATTTGCCACCTGACTAGAATATGTATCTTTGCGCACTGTTATGGATAGAAATTCTAATTATTGGGTATTAGCCTATTACTTTTATACACCCATCTTTGATGCGGAGGATTATGTTCAACATCACCTAAAGTACTGCCGTCAGTTAGGCATTACGGGTAGAATTTATATTGCTGTAGAAGGTATCAATGGTACCATCTGTGGCACACCACAGCAATGCTCGGTGTATATGGATGATTTGCAAAGCGACCCAAGGTTTGAAGGGATTAGCTTTAAGATAGATCCAGCCGATACCAATGCCTTTAATCGTTTACATGTGCGCCTTAAAAAGGAGATTGTCAATTCTGGCTTAAAGGATGTAAATCCCATTCGCAGAACAGGCAAACACCTGCATGGGCCAGAGTTTCAAGAGATGATGCACAGAGACGATGTAGTGGTGGTAGATGTGCGCTCTAATTACGAAACACGTTTGGGTAAATTTAAAAATGCGCTGAGTTTTGATATTGAAACTTTTAGAGAGTTTCCTACTAAGTTAAAAGAACTCGAGCAGTACAAAGATAAAAAAGTTGTTACTTATTGCACGGGAGGCATTAAGTGCGAAAAGGCCTCTGCCTTTTTAATAGAAAATGGCTTTAAGGATGTTTACCAATTGCATGATGGGATTATAGGGTACGCCAAAGAAACAGGTGGAAAAGACTTTGATGGTGTTTTATATGTGTTTGATGGCCGTGTGACCATACCTGTAAACGAAGTAAACCCTACCGTGATTAGCAGGTGTAAACGCTGCGATACGCCAGCGGCACGTAATTTAAATTGTGCCAATGTAGATTGCAACGAGCAGTTTGTGATGTGTGAAGCCTGCTCAGACAAGATGGAGGGATGTTGCTCGGAGCCCTGCACCCATGCGCCAGGAAAGCGCAAATACAATGGCACGGGTTTTTACTCGAGGCCGCCCGTAGAAGAAGCTTGTAAATAAGGATTTTCCCCAAAATATGCACAGCAATCGCAGGCCATGGCTAAAGGTGTATCTTGCGATACAATGGCAAAAAAGGTAGAGGCAAGCGAAACTCCATTAATGAAGCAATACCTGGATATCAAAGGAAAATATCCAGGGGCGATATTGCTATTTAGGGTAGGTGATTTTTATGAAACCTTTGGCGAAGACGCCATTAAAACTGCTCAAATTTTAGGTATTGTTTTAACCAAGCGTGCCAATGGCGCTGCCTCTCATATAGAATTAGCGGGTTTTCCGCACCACTCACTGGATAATTATCTTCCTAAACTGGTTCGTGCTGGCCAACGTGTGGCCATCTGCGATCAGCTAGAAGACCCTAAGCTTACCAAAAAAATTGTGAAGCGTGGCGTTACAGAACTCATTACGCCAGGGGTGAGTTATAACGATAAAATTTTAGACCATAAAACCAATAATTACCTAGCAGCTTGGATGCAAGAAAACGAGCAATTGGCAGGCTTGGCCTTATTGGATATTTCTACTGGAGAGTTTTTAACCACGCAAGGTCCGCCTGCCTACATCGATAAATTATTGCAAGGCTTTAGGCCCTCGGAGGTGTTGGTTTCTAAGAAACAGCTCAACCAATTTAAGCAGTTGTTTGGCGATAGGTTTTACACCTTTACCCAAGAAGAATGGATTTTTCAGCAGGCCTTTGCCTATGATAAATTGCTACAACATTTTAACACCAAAAACCTCAAAGGCTTTGGGGTGCAAGACTTACCGCTGGCCATTACCTGTGCTGGGGTATGTATTCATTACCTAAGCGAAACACACCACGATCAAGTGGGCCATATTCAACAATTGTCGCGCATAGACGAGGAGAAATATGTTTGGTTAGATAGGTTCACCATCAGAAATCTGGAGTTGTTGTCATCCGCCGCTGAGGGCGGCGTTCCGCTGATTCAAGTGTTGGATCAAACCGTAACCCCCATGGGTGCTAGACTGCTAAAGAAGTGGTTGGTGATGCCGCTTAAAGACTTGGTATTGATAAAAGAACGCTTGAGCATGGTGGCACTTGCCAAAGAAATGGCTGGCTTAAGAAAAGAGGTGCTGGAGGTGTTGAGTCAGGTGGGCGATTTAGAAAGGCTCATATCTAAATTGGCCATGCGCAGAATTGGGCCACGAGAATTGCAGCAACTCAATCGTTCGGTTAAGAATATTGCACCAATAAAAAAGTTACTCGAGCAGTTTAACCATCCCTTGATGCAAACCTTGGCTGCGCAGTTAAACAGCTGCGATTGGCTGATAGAAACCATAGACAAACATTTGATGCCAGAGCCTCCGGTATTGGCCAATAAGGGGCAAGTGATTAAAGATGGCATCGACGAGCAATTGGATGCGTTGAGAAAAATTGCCTTTGGTGGCAAAGATTACTTGCTACAACTGCAAAAGAAAGAGCAAGAAAGAACGGGTATACCAAGTTTAAAAATAGCTTTTAACAATGTGTTTGGGTATTACTTAGAAGTAACACATACTCACAAAGACAAGGTGCCTGCAGATTGGATGCGCAAGCAAACACTTACCAATGCCGAGCGCTATATTACCGAAGAACTCAAGCAATACGAAGACCAGATATTAGGTGCCGAAGAAAAGATAAATGCCATCGAAGAACGCATTTATACAGCTTTGGTAACCTCCTTGGCAGAGCAGGTAAGCATTGTTCAAACCAATGCACATTTGTTGGCCAAAGCCGATTGTATTTTTAGCTTTGCTCAACTAGCAGCCCAAAACCATTATTGTCATCCAGAGGTAAATGAAGGCGAGTCTATTCTAATTACCGATGCGCGCCATCCGGTGATAGAAAAGCAGCTGCCGCATGGCGAGCCTTATATTGCCAATGATATCTTTTTGGATAAGTCGAGCCAACAAATCATCATCCTTACTGGCCCTAACATGAG
>CAYUDC010000023.1:0-28432 GCA_964443415.1 uncultured Chitinophaga sp.
GGTATAAACTCGTCCCTCAGTGCTGGTATTAACAACCGTGTAAACGCCGCTTGGTCGGGTGGTTTAGGTGCTGCCATGAGTAATGCTTTACCAATTTATCCTATTAGAAATGCAGATGGTACTTGGTACCGCTCTGGCTCTAACCCTGTTAGAGACATGAATAACTTAAAATGGAAAACCATCGAGTCTCGTGCTATTAATGGCATCAATATTAGCTTAACACCTATTAAAGATGTGGTAGTTCAAGCACAAGGTTCTTATGATTTTATGAATGTTTACGACGATCAATGGCGTTCATCTGAAATCACAGGAAACAACAATGCAGGTGATGCTTACCGCGGAACCACTCAGGTGAACAACTTTAATTATTATGTGACAGCCACTTATTTGAAAACTATCAAAGAAAACCATAACATTCAAGTAATGGTGGGTAATGAGTTTCAAAAGGCAAATACTAAGCGTTCTAGCGCCGACTCTACCAATGTTCCTGGATTATTCTCTCAGAATGAAGCTGAGTTAAATGAAGCTAGAAAATTAACTCAACCTGGTACCAACTGGGCATTTTTAAGTTATTTCTCTAGGGCTACCTATAATTATAAGCAAAAGTATTTTGTGCAAGCGGTATTTAGAACCGATGCTTCTTCTCGTTTTGGTGCCAATTACCGTTGGGCTAGTTTTCCATCGCTTTCTGGTTCTTGGGTGATTTCGGAAGAGAAGTTCATGAAGAATAACAAAACCTTCAGCTTCTTAAAATTAAGAGCTGGTTGGGGTAAGTCTGGTAACGCTGGTATTCCAGACAATGCGCGCTTTGCTACCTATTCGCCAGCCAATAACAATATTACTTATAATGGCCAGCCAACCTTGTTTCCTTACAAGTTAGAAAATCAAAATATCCGTTGGGAAACTTCCAATAACTATGATGCTGCCATCGAGGCAGGTTTCTTTAAAGATAGGTTAACTACCGAAATTAACTTCTACCGTAAAGTTACTAGCGATGTGTTGATGTTCCTTACCATTCCAGGTTCTATTGGTTTCTCTAACTACTGGGATAATGTGGGTGGCATCTTAAACGAAGGGGTAGAGTTTAGCTTTAAATCTAGAAATATTGTTGGTAAAGATTTTACATGGACTACCAACTTTAACGTGGCTAGAAACTACAACGAAATTACTAGCTTGGGTGTTTACAGCGAAGATGCAGTAAGTGGTGGTACCAACGATACCCGTATTGTAAAAGGAAGTCCAGTTGGTACTAACTACCTTATTCGTTGGTCGCATGTTGATCCAAACAATGGTTTACCAGTATATTTAGATATCAACGGTAATCAAACTTACCTTTATGACAATAAGAACAGAACGGCTGTTGGTCAAATTTTGCCACTGGCAATTGGTGGTATCACTAACTCGTTCCGTTATAAAAATTGGGATATGAGTGTTTTAATTATCTATAGCCTTGGTTCAAACATTTATGAGTCGTCACAAAAACGCCAATCTACTTTAATTACCGATTGGAATATGGATGAGCGTGTGTATGACCGTTGGCAAAAACCAGGTGATAACACCAAATATCCAAGATTAACTAGAGACTACAGAACTTACAGTTTGCCTGATGAATGGAGCAATACCACACTGTGGTTAAAGGATGGTAGTTATGCTCGTTTAAGAAATGTAACTATAGGCTATAACATCAGCAAAGCTCAATGCAAAAAATGGCACTTAACCAGTGCAAGAATTTCGATCATTGGTACCAACCTAATTACTTTAACCAATTATGATGGTTTGGATCCAGAAATCGGTCGTGATGCAGAAGGAGGTTCATCTGGGGATAGAAACTCATCAAGAAACATGGGTTCGCAAAATATTACCTATTTAACACCACCTCAAGAGAAAACATATAGTTTCCAGTTGAATATTGAGTTTTAAGGAGAATTATCAATGAAAAAAGTATTTATTTTATTAGCAATAGTGATTAGTTTCAGCGCTTGTCGCAAGTGGCTTGAGATTACGCCAGAGGGTGAAGTATTAGAATCGGAGGCAGTAAAAAGCCAAGAAGATTTAAAGAATATTCTAAACTCTTCTTATGATGCCATGGCCAACCATTACAATGGTCGTGTGCAATTTTTTAATGAGTTGTTGGGCGATAATTTAGAAAGACCACAAAGTGGTTTTACGGTGGCTATTTACCAAAGAACCACCAACTTCTTTAACTCGGATGTAGGCGGTTTGTACAATGATTTATACAACGTAATCTTTCGTTTAAACTTCTTATTGTTTAAATTAAATGAAGGAACCATTGCAGTAGATGCCGATTTTAAAACCAAAGCCGCAGCAGAAGCTAGGTTTTTAAGGGCCATGGCTCATTTTGATTTAGTAAGGTTATGGGCACAACCTTTTGGCTACACACCAGGAAATACACATCCTGGAATTGTTATAAGAAACGAAGTAGATACCAAAGCCAAAGCACGTGCATCCGTTTCAAGTGTGTATGAATTTATTATCGAAGACTTAAATGCTGCCATCGCTGGATTGCCAGATAATAATGGCAATTATGCCAATAAAGATGCTGCAAAAGCATTATTGGCAAGCGTTCGTTTTCAGCAAAATGATTTTCCAAATACACTCGCACTTTGCAATGAGTTATTGGCTAAATACAACTTAGACACTACTTTAAACAGGTTCGAAAATGCACTAAGTTCACCAGAGAAAATCTTTGCATTTGTGAGCACAGGTGTGGCAGATAACAGAGCTGCTACCTATGTAAACAATTTTAGAATAGTTAACCCAAGCAACCCATCACCCAATCGTTTGAGTCGTTCTTTGTACTTAGAGGCCACAGCCGATACCACCGACAGACGTAGTAAGTTTTATGTTATCTTTAATGCAGGTACTTCTAGCGAAACCTATGGTATCACTAAATTTAATGGAGATTTCTTTAGTAATCCTATGTTCTATGCTTCACAATTAAAGCTTATGCGTGCAGAAGCCTTGGTTAAATCTAGTGGAGATTTAGGTATGGCCATTGCCGATGTAAATGCTATCATTCAAAGAGCTTATGGAAATGCCGATAAGAATTTACCAAACAACACCACGGCCACTGATGTATTAACCATGATTAGAAAACAACGTCGCCTAGAGTTTCCTTTAGAGGGCAATAGAACCCAAGACCTTAAGCGTATTGGAGCTTTAGAAGACCCCGCTGGCAGTGGGTTGGTTACTATCAGAAATTCTAAGTGGAACTGCAATGGACTGGCATTGCAATTTCCAGTAAATGAAAATACCAGTATTTTTGAATTTAACCCAGAAGGAGGTTGCGAATAATGAAAACCACATATAAAACCCTCGTTTTTGCCATGTTGTTAGGTTTGACCCTAGGCGCTTGCAAAAAAGAATTAAAAGAAATTGGGGCGGTAGCCTCAAAATTAGAAGGCATACAAGCCAGTTGGGAGTTAAGTAAATCGGTTCAGGTAGATGAGGTTTCTCTAGTTAAAGAATCTGCTAACATTACCAGTTTCTTTACCAGCGGTGCCAAGCGACCTAACATCACCTTTACGGCTACTACCTATTCTGTGGACACCGTAGGTTTAAACTTTAACTTCTTTGGCAGTACTTCGGGTACTTGGGCATTTGACAACAATGAGTTTCCAAGTATCATTAAGTTTACTCCCAACGATGGTGCACCGTTCGATTTAAAGTTAAATGGCCCTATCAGACCACAAGACAACTTAAAGTTTACCAAGCCAGTCTTTACCTCTTGCAAAGGCGCCAGTACCCATATTATGAGTTATAACTTAGAATTTGTGAGGAAATAAAACATGAAAAAAGTATTATATACATTGTTATTGGCTTGCTTAAGCAACCTTGCTTTGGGTCAAGCCGCATGGATAGAACCCGAAACCCCAGACGTTACACAAACTGTTCGCTTGTATGTTGATTTGGATAAAACCACCAATCAATCGTTGGCGGGCTTAACTGGGCCGTTTTATATCTGGACATGGAGCCCTGCAGAATTGCCAGCTGCCAGTCCTAAAGTAAATGGAACAGGCGATAAACCTTGGAAAAATTCAAATGACATCCTTCAAATGACCAAAGACGATAGCAAAGGGGCAAGGGTGTATTATTATGAAATGATTCCAACCGAGTTTTATGAAGTACCTGCTACAGACGTTTACAGCAAGGGCATTTCTTTCTTAGTAAAGCCTAAAGATGGCGGTGGCTTTGGCGACCCTGATTTTAAAACAGAAGATTTAGTGTTAAAAGTATCTCCTCCTAAATTAACCAGAGGATTTATCTATCAAATGCCAGCAACTATTGTGGCAAACGAAATCACTAATATCTTTTATAATAATCCCATTGATACCATCCCTGGGATGAAAGATTTGGCCAGTGGCGATGCTTACCTTTGGATTAAATGTACAGGCACTGATACCGTAACCGGTCAAACCATTACCTACCAACCTTCTTCGTTTTTTACTGCCGGCAATAACCCTGCTTTAGAAATGAAAAAAGACGAAACAGGTAAGTTTTACCTTAGCTTCATCCCTGCTCAGTTCTTTGGATTTTCGCCTACCTTCAAACCAAAAGACATAGAATGTACCGTTAGAAAAAAGGTGTATATTGATACAAATGATAGAACAGCCGACCAGCCCAAAATTAAGTTTGGTTGTGATTAGTTTAGTTTCATGAAGTTACACAAAGAAATTTTTATTTTATTAACAGGAGCCGCTTTTTTAGCGGCTTCTGTGCTTTCGTTGAATGAAACGCAGTTAAATATTTCTTTGGCGTTAAATCAACATCATCATAAGGTTTTTGATTACCTAAGCTTCTTTGCTACCCATTTAGGGGATGGCATTTTTGCCATTCTTTTAAGCCTAGTTATTTGGTATTTTAATAAGCAAATGGGCATCATGGTATTACTTACTTATGCCATTAGTGCTGGTTTGACCCAACTCTTAAAGCGCCTAGTGTTTGCCGATTTACATAGGCCTTTGTGGCACCTCGAGCGACTGGCAAATGCCCTATATTACGTGCCACCTGGTGCCGAGCAACTGTATAATAATTCGTTTCCATCGGGCCATAGCACTACGGCTTTTGCCATTTTTGCCATGCTTTCTTTTTTTAGCAGCAAGGATATGGTAAAGGTGTTACTGTTTGTTTTAGCTGTTTTGGTGGCTTTTACCAGAATTTATTTGCTTCAGCATTTTTTGGTGGATACCTTAGCAGGAGCATTCATAGGTACTACTATTTCTTATGTGTTTTACTTTCATTTGTTCCTGCCCGCTAGATTAGATTTTATTTTCCGTTTAAGATTCAAGAAAAATGATACCTAAAAAATTTCCTTTGCCAGATATTTACATGGTGGCTTTATGGGGAGCCTTATTGTTTCTGCCTTTTTTGGGTTCGGTTCATCTCTTTGATTGGGATGAAATTAATTTTGCCGAATCGGCAAGAGAGATGTTGGTGAGCGGCAATTACCAACAAGTGCAGATAAATTTTGAGCCTTTTACCGAAAAGCCACCATTGTTCTTTTGGTTGCAAGCCTTGAGTATGAAACTTTTTGGAGTAAATGAGTTTGCTGCAAGGCTACCAAATGCCTTGGTTGGTATCATTACCTTAATGATCATTTTTAGGTTAGGGTCTAAACTTTATAATAGAAAAACAGGCTGGTTGTGGGTGTTGTTTACCTCAGGATCTTTTACACCCCATTTGTATTTTAAATCGGGCATTATAGACCCTCTATACAACCTCTTTATCTTTCTGGCCATCATACAGCTTTTTTATTATTTGATGGCAAAGGAGTTAAAGCATGTTATTTGGTTAGGCATTTTTATGGGTTTGGCCACCATTACCAAAGGCCCAGTTGCCATTATCATTGTGAGTTTATCTTTTGTTACTTATTGGGCACTCCAAAAGTTTAAGGTATTTTTTGTTTGGTGGCATTTACTTGTGGCAGCATTAGTAACGTTTTTAACCAGTGCCATTTGGTTTGGGTACGAAACCATTGAGCATGGGCCAGATTTTCTATTGGCATTTTTGGCCTATCAGGCAGATTTGTTTTTAAATCCCGTGGCAGGTCATGGACAACCATTTTGGTATCATCCATTGGTGCTATTACTTGGGTGTTTTCCTGCTTCTATTATTGCTTTACCTGGCCTTGGGCGCGCAAAGGTAGATGGCGAAAGCAATGCTCAAGAGCAATTTGCAGGCATCATGAAGCTTCTCTTTTGGGTAGTATTGGTATTGTTTAGCATTGTAGAAACCAAAATTGTGCATTACAGTTCTTTATGCTATTTACCTTTAACTTTTTTAGCAGCGCGCGAGTTAGGCAAATGGGATTGGAGTGCGTCTAAATTTGTACATTGGCAAATTAGATTGCTAACGGTTATTGGTGCCATGGTGGCGATTATTTTTATCGTTTTACCACTTACCGATTCTTGGAAAGGCATGGCTTCTCCTTTTATAGACGATGCCTTTGCGGTAGCCTCTTTAAACATTGATGGTACTTGGGGTGGCTGGGAATGGATGCTAGGAACGGTGTTCTTAGGGATATTAATCTATGTGAGTTTGCAACTTCGCAGAACAGTTAGTGCCAAACCTATGATCTATTTATTATTGGCCGTGTCCTTATTTATACCTGCTTTGTTAAAATCTGTGGTGCCTAAGATAGAACGATACAGCCAAGGCCCAGCCATTGATTGGTATATAGCCTTAAGCGAAAAAGATGTTTATGTAGAAACTGCTGGGTTTAAAAGTTATGCTCAATACTTCTATGGGAAAGTGAAACCATTTGAAGGGGAAGGGAAATTATACGACTATATCAGAACTGGACCGATACAAAAAGATGCCTATTTGGTTACTAAAGTCGATAATTTTAAAGACCATATAACCCCAGAGTTTGCAGAGGTAGAGCGTAAAGGAGGATTTATTTTATTTAAACGTTCTGCTTTGGGTCAACCCTAAAAAACATAATTAAAACCAAGCGTTGGCATAATAGGCAACTGGTTAATTCTGGTATAAGTGAGCCTGTCAAAATAAAAGATATTGTCTCTGTCGTATACATTGGTGGCAGAAAGTATGACAGTCATACTTTGCCTATCTTTTTTAAGTGTAAACTTCTTAGAGATTGATGCATCTAGTCGATGGAAATAAGGTAAACGGCCTGTATTTACGTCTGTAAAAAATACACCTAAGTTGCCATTTTGGTTGTTTACGTTTGATCCAACGCCCCCATTGAGGTTAAGTCTCTCGTAAAACCCTTGTGTTTGGGTAAAAGGAAACCCAGAGCCAAAGTTCCAACGGGTATTGAGGTTCCAACTTTTTTGTTTTCCCCATTGGTAGGTATAAACCACATTTACATTGTGTCTTCTATCAAAATGAGGCACGTAATCGCGTCTGCCGTCATTTCTGGTTACATAGGTAAGCGAATAAACCAACCAGAGGTAATGGTTTCTGTATTCTGTTTTGATGCGTGCATCGCCACCATAAGCCTTGCCAGTTTCTTTAATTACATCGGCTTTTAGGTAATAGGGTTTATCGAGGTTAAACTCATCATCATCATAAATTTTATCTCTATTGATATTGGTAATTTGAGTAAAGTCTTTCAAGAATCCTTCGATATTAACCTCAATATATTTGCCCAAATCAAATTCAAATCCGCCTACATAATGGTTGGCAGTTTGTCTGCGAATATCTGAGTTTACGCGGTCTGGACTAGATAAGAATCCATAAAACAAATTCACTACATCTTGGTCGCTTACCGCAGCCATTAGGTTTTGTGAATAAGCGCCGGCGGCAAATTTAGCTCTAATGGCTGGTGTAATATTGTATTTGGCACCAATTCTAGGTTCAAAACTAAACTCACTTAAAGAGGAATAATACACACTTCTGATGCCTGGTTCTAATACCAATCTTTTATACACCCATTTATACTTTACAAATCCGTGGATTTCTGTAGAATAATCGTCTTGGGTTAATTCTCTTCCTACCGCGTTATAATACTTAAACTTGGTAGCCATACCAATGGCTTCAAAACCATATTTTACCTCGTCTTTGCCCAAAAAGCTGCTAAAATTAATGGCGGTATTAAAGCTATTTAAACTACTGGTTCGTGGCAAACCATCGGAGGTGGTTTGGTTCATTTCGTAGGTAGAATAGCCAGCATTGGCATTAATTAAGGTGTTAGATCCATCGGGGATAATGAGTAAGCTACCGCCTGCGCCAGATGAAATCCAATTGTATTTATTGTTAGTAAAATCGGCATTGTCAGAAAATCTAAAGCCAAACAAGTTTAGCTTACTACCATTGTTAGAAACGCTGGTATATTTTCCATAAAGGTCGTTAAACCCATACGGAAGGCCGTTTACGGGGTCGGCATAACTGTATATGGTTTTACTGCTTAAACCTAATAAAGACGATTTGTAAGATAAAACATAAGAAGAGCTAGAACCACCATCTTCTATCAGGCTATTAATGGGGCCTTCCAATAAAATTTTGCCTGTCATTGGGTTGGCAGCAATTTTTCCTGAAAAGTGTTTTTTATTTCCTTCGCGGGTGCTTACATCAATGATGCCGCTAATTCTTCCGCCATATTGGGCATTAAAACCTCCAGAACTTACTTCGGCATTTCTAATGATATCTGCATCAAAAACAGAGAATAAACCAATGCTATGAAATGGGTTGATGATAATCATTCCGTCAATCATCACCTTGTTCATTACAGGAGGGCCACCACGCACATAGAGCTGACCGCCTTGGTCGCCACTAAAATTAACCCCAGGCAATACTTGTAAATATTGCACTAAATCTGGTTCTCCGCCAAAAGTGGGCAATTGTTTAAGTTCTTTTTGGGTAATGGTATTAGACGATATGGTGACGTTCTCTTTTGATTTTTGCTTATCTGCCCTAATTTCTACGACGTCTAATTCCATCCTTTTAGGCTTTAGGTAAAGGTTTTGCGTCATGATTTTACCCTCGGCCAAGTTTACTTTGGCAGTGGCGGTGTCATAGCCTAAACTCCAGCATTGCAGGGTGTATGAGCCAGGTTTTAGTCGAGATAAAGTATAAAACCCATTGAGGTCTGTAGCCTTACCTGTTTTAAGCTCTTTGATAATAACATTGGTATAAATCATGGGCTCGCCAGTTTCTTTGTCGTACACAAAGCCGCGTATTTCTCCGGTTTGAGCCAAAAGCCAGTTTGAACAAAGTAGAAACGAAAGAACTATCAGCGATTGAATGAATTTGAACATTTTTAATTTTGTAATTGCAGATTGAATGGGCGGCACGAATATAAAGTAAGTGGTGAAATTTATTAGAAAAGTTGCAGCGGGCCCTTAGTAATATTAAAAATTCGGCTCAGAATGTTTATTTTGCGCACTAAAGGCCTTAATTTGATATTAATGAAAGAGTGGAAGCGCGTATACTTTAAAAGTATTTTGTGGAGCAAATACCTGTTGATCATGGGTTTTTTGTTGTTTGGTTCCCAAAACTTACAAGCTCAAGGGAATAACCCTAAAACACAATCTTTGGCAACCCTAAAAGTGGATGAATTGTCGGATGAACAAATCTTGCAGTTTAAATCTAAATACCTTGCCGAAGGAAATTCTATGGCCGATTTAGACCGTGAATTGCTCAAGCGCGATGTGCCAGCTGCAGAGATAGATAAATTAAAAGCTAGGCTTCTAAAGCTAGAAGAGAAGCAGTCTAAAGACAACCAAGAGGAGTCGGATCAACCCGAAGAAAAAAAGGTGAGCCAACCCAAGTCTACCGAAAAAAACCAAGACTTATTTTACCTGCTAAAGCCTAAGATTTTTGGAAGTGAGCTTTTTAATAATCCTAAATTAAGTTTTGAACCAAACCTAAAAATGGCACCTCCTTTAAACTACCAGCTTGGGCCAGATGATGAGCTGGTGATAGACATTTTTGGGTATAATGAACAAAGCTATAAGTTAAAAGTGAGTAATGCTGGAGCCGTTAGAATTCCTAATTTAGGTCCCGTGCAGGTGTCTGGTTTAACATTAGAGCAAGCGCAGCAAAGAATTAGCTCAAAACTTAGTGCCTTATATCCCAATATATCTAGCGGAAATACCACGGTTGCGGTGGGCTTAGGAAGTATAAGAAGTATCAAAGTAATTATTTTAGGTGAGGTAAATGCGCCCGGTTCTTATTCTCTTCCTTCTTTGGCCACGGTGTTTAATGCTTTGTATGCCTCTGGAGGGCCAAATGCAAACGGTTCTTTCAGGAAAATTAAGTTGGTTCGTGGTAATAAGGTGATTGCAGATATAGACATCTACGATTTTTTAATGAACGGCAATAGCAAAGGCAATTTGCCGCTAAAAGACATGGATGTGATCAAGGTAGAAGCCTATGAATCGCGGGTTGAAATAAAGGGATTTGTAAAGCGGGACGGATTTTATGAAGTATTAGCCAAGGACAACCTTTCTACTTTGTTTAATTATGCTGGCGGATTTGCTCCAAAAGCCTATACCGAACGTGTGAAGATAGTAAGAAATACCGGCTTTCAACAAAAGGTGGCTGAGGTGTCTAAAACAGAGTTTAGCGGTTTTGCCTTAAACAATGGTGATGTAATTTACGTAGATAGCATATTAAGCCGATACGAAAACAGGATAGAGATTGAAGGTGCAGTATTTAGGCCTGGTTTTTTTAGTTTGAACCAAAACCCAAGTTTAAGTGTATTGCTTAAAAATGCTGGTGGTGTGAGAGAAGAAGCATTTCTTTCTCGTGCCACTATTTTAAGAAGAATGGCAGATAATTCACACAAAATTATTTCTGTAGACATTGGCAAGGTAGTAAGTGGAGCAGAAGACTTAAGCTTGCAAAGAGAAGACAAGATTACCATTGCCTCTAATTTTGAAATGAAAGAGTTTCAAACCATCAGTATTTCTGGCAATGTAAAAAATCCAGGGATTTACCCTTATGCCACAAATATGAGGGTAGAAGATGTGATTATCATGGCAGGAGGCTTGCTAGAATCTGCTTCTATTGAAAATATTCAAGTGGCCCAAAGGGTAGAAGATGCCAATAGGTTGAGTAAAGATGCAGAACTTTCTAAAATTGTGGTGGTAAAGGTAGAGGCCGACTTGAAGCCAAAGTCTGATGATGCATTTACCTTAAAGCCGTTTGATGCCATTACTATTTTTCCTAAACCTGGATATGTGGCGCAAAAACAAGTAGAGATTAGGGGAGAAGTGATGTTTCCTGGATCTTATGCCATTATGCGTTCGGATGATAGGGTATCTGACTTAATTCAAAGGGCTGGAGGAATTACGGCCTTAGGGTATTCGGGAGGTGCTATCTTAATTAGAAAACGTTCGAATAATTACCAAGATGAGGTAGTGAAGGAAAGCAAGTTAAAAGCCTTAAAAAGATTGAGCAATGATACCATCAAAACAGCTCGACTGATAGCAGAGGAAGAAGAAAAAACGGCTGATGTGGTGGGTATAAACCTTGCAAAAATTATGAAGAAACCAGGTTCAAAAGAGGATGTGGTGCTGAGCGAAGGTGATATTTTAGAAATACCTTCCTTAAATCAAACGGTTTTTGTGACAGGCGAGGTGCTCTATCCTGTAAGAATTAGTTTTGAGCCTCGTAAAGGATATAGGTCGTATATCTCTAGTGCAGGTGGATTCTCTTCAAAAGCCTTAAAAAGACGTTCTTATATTGTGTATCCAAATGGTACGGCCAAAGATACCAAGAGCTTTTTAGGATTTAAAAAGTATCCAAAAATACTACCGGGCTCAGAGCTTGTGGTTCCTCCAAAGGAAGACAAGAAAACTTTAAGTCCGCTCGAAATTGTAACCATTACCACAAGCTTAACCAGTATGTTGGTGCTTATTTCTACCATTATAAGATAGGCCAATGATGGAGTTTAAGACAGAAAATATCAAACAGTTTTTTGCTGATTTAGTAAGCTTCGTAAAGAAGAAGTTTAAACTAGTACTCATAGTTGCCTTAATAGGTTTGGTATTGGGTGCTATTTATGGCGCACGATACAAGCCCTATTACAAAGCTAGTTTAAGTTTTATGCTAAATGAGTCGAAGGCAGGCGGAGCCGCAGGTTTGGCATCTTTGGCGGGTCAATTAGGTTTAGGCATGGGCAGTCCCACGATGAATGAAGATAGAATTTTGTATCTGCTTGGTTCAAGAAAAATTATAGGAGAAGCACTTTTATTGCCTTTTGCCAATGGTAAAACAACCATTGGTGACGAAGTAGCCAAAGTGTTTAGAATTAATGAAGGCTGGGCGGGTGATACCAGCATGAAAGGCTTTGAAGGTTTTAGCTCAAAAAGTTTAGAATCGTGCAGCTTTCAAGAGCAAAATGCTATTTCGTCGATCTATAGTTTTCTGTTAAATTCAAACCGATTTCATTATGATGCCATCAAGAAAAAGGGAAATGCATTTGTGGGAAATCAAAGCAGTGGGATTTTAACCATCGATTTTGAGTGTCGAAATGAGGAGTTGAGTAAAGCTTTTTTAGAATCGGTTTTTAAAGCCACCGAAGATTTTTATGTGCAAGCAGTTACCAAGTCTTTAGAAGATAATTACAGGCTTATTTCTATGAAATCAGACTCCATCAAAAGCTTGTTAAAGGCAAAAGAGAGTGAAACAGCTATGGAAGCAGATGCTGCTTTTAACGTATTTAAAAACCAAGGGCGACTAGGAGAATTACGGGCAAAAAAGGAGGTAGAATTGCTCAATGTCTTGTATGCAGAAATCATTAAAAACAAAGAGATTGCCAAGTTCAATTTAGATCAAAGTAAGCCAGGTATTCAAGTCATAGAATTGCCTTATCTACCTTTAGAGAAAAAAGATAGAACAGCCATTGTTTGGGGATTGATAGGCAGTACGGCATTTTTGTTTCTAGGTATAGGCTTAATGATATTTATCTTTATGATAAGTAATTTTAAAAGGTTTAGTGATTTATTTCCATCCTAAGTTTGAGTATTCTATCATCATATTCTAAGCGAAGCGTAAACATTCTTAAAAACATTTCTTTATCGCTTGTATTTAAAGTGTTTTCTTCTGTTTTGGGAATGGCCACTGTGCCCTATTTAATGCAGGCCTTTGGTGTTAGAAATTTTGGATTATGGTTAGCAATTTCATCCTTTGCAAGTTCGGTTTACACCCTAGATTTTGGTTTGTCTAATGGATTTAGAAACCGATTTACAGCGGCATTAAGTTTGGGAGATGAACCAGATGCGCAGCAAAGCTTAAGCACCATTTACTTCATGTTGTCTTTTATTGCTGCCTTGGTGTTTTTGATATTTGCTTTTAGCTATCCTTGGATAGATTGGCAAAGCCTATTTCAGCTTCAAGCAGGTGAAGTGGAGGCCGCTAAAAGTGCCATATGGTGGATGAGTTTTTTCTTTTGCTTAAAGTTGGTTGTGTCTGTTATAAACACAGTATTAATTGCTTCGCATCGTGTGGCCTTAAGCAGTTTTTTAGAACTGTTGCAAATAGTGGGTAGTTTTTTATTGGCATGGGCATTTAGTAAAGGAGTTAATTTACCTTTTCAAACCATGGTTTTACTATTGGCGAGTTTGCCAGTTTTCGTCTATGCCATGGGTTCTTGGCCAATTTACAGGTTTCAATTGTCCCACATTAGGCCTCGCTTGTCAAAAGCTAAATTGGATGTAGCAAAGCAGTTTTTAGGAAAAGGAATACAGTTTTTTATCATACAAATTACAGCCATTTTTTTGTTTACCATAGGTGGTTTTGTGGCAGCCAATATGTATGGATTAGAAGCAGCAGCCTCTTTTGGTTTAATTAATAAATATTACTCCATTCCGCTAATGGGTTTTTCGGTGATTTTAACGCCATTTTGGGCGGGCTTTACTGATGCTTGGATCAAAAAAGATTTAACCTGGATTCGTAATATTCTTAAGAACTTATTGTTGCTTTGGTTAGCATTTGTGCTTGGTTTAGCGCTCATGGTGTATTTTTCTGAGGAGGCATTTTCATTATGGTTAGGAAAACAAGCAGGCAATCACAAGCCCGATCAAATAGGATTTGTTTTGGGAGCCTTATTTACAGCCTTGTGTGCTTGGGGGAATATTTTTTCTTTTTTCTTAAATGGTGTAGGGCTTTTGCGTGTGCAAATGCTTGGCGCTTTGTTTATCATTTTTGCCATGTTTCCGTTGCTTTTCGGGTTGAACCTAGCCTTCGGGTTGAATTACATCAATCTGTTTATCACCATCATATTATTGATGCTGTTGGGTGCGGTGGTTGGCCCTTTACAAACCTACTTGCTTCTTAAAGGCAAAGCCAAAGGGATTTGGGGGAAATAATGTATAATTGTAGAGTAGCAAAATTTGAGTGGAATGAAATATCCAGTATATCAACCTGCGCTGTCAGGACGAGAGAAGGAATATGTATTAGAGTGTTTAGATTCAACGTGGATTTCATCTAAAGGGAAGTTTATCCAAGCATTTGAACAAGGCTTTGCACAATATACAGGAACTAAATATGCAGCTGCTGTATCTAATGGAACGGTGGCCTTACATTTAGCCATGTTGGCTTTAGGCATTGGGCCAGGCGACGAGGTAATTGTACCAACTCTAACCTACATAGCCTCTGTAAATGCCATTGCTTATGTAGGTGCCACGCCAGTATTTGCTGATAGTTTGCCTGATACTTGGCAGTTGAACCCAGAAGATGTAAAGAAAAAAATTACTCCCAAAACCAAAGCGGTAATGGCAGTGCATCTTTATGGACATCCATGCGAAATGGATGCTTTGGTAAGTATATGTAAAAGCAATAACCTGTTTTTAGTAGAAGATTGTGCCGAGGCAATTGGCTCTAAATACAAAGGTAAAATGGTAGGAGGCTTTGGTGATATTGCTACCTTTAGTTTTTTTGGAAATAAAACCATTACCACAGGAGAAGGAGGGATGGTTATTTGCTCTAACGAAACATTGTTAGAAAGGGTGAATCATTTAAAAGGTCAAGGTTTGGCAAAGTACAGACAATATTGGCACGATATCATTGGATATAATTATCGTATGACCAATATTTGTGCAGCAATTGGTTTGGCTCAACTAGAGCAAGTGGATACATTTATCCAACGTAAAAAGGAAATTGCCAACTTGTATCAAGCACAATTAAAAGAGACCAATTTTACTTTTCATGCCGCACACCAAGACGTTGAGCACACCTATTGGATGTGCTCTTTGTTGGTAAGTGATTCTAGTGAAAGAGAGGCTTTAAGGAATCATTTAGAGCAGCATGGCATAGAAACCAGACCCTTGTTTTATCCAGTACATACCATGCCTATGTATGGTAAAACCTATACAGCCTTTCCGGTGGCCGAAGATTTAGGATGGCGAGGCATTAATTTGCCTAGTTACCCAGGTTTAAAGGATGAAGAGGTAGTAGAGATTTGTGAGGCACTTAAATCATTTAAGGTATGACACTAACCATCTTTGGAGCCGCTGGTTGCGCGAAGGAGGTAGAGTGGCTTTTAGCAGATATTGTAAACCAAACACAGCGAGAAATTTCGATAGATTGTTTTGTTGATAAGCAATGTTTATCAAAAGAGTTTTTGGGAAGACCCTTGGAAGAAGAGGAACTTTTTTTAGGAGACTTATCCGTAACCAGTATCAAACAAATTGTATTAGCCATTGCAGAGCCATCCATCAGGCATAAAATTGCTAATGCATTACAAGCCCGATTTAAAAACTTTCAATTTCCAACCTTTATGCATCCTCACCATAATGTTGATTTGAGAGAGGGAAGGTTTAAACACGGAATTGGTAATATATTTTGCTTTGGTGCCGCAGTAATGCCTGATACCCAGATTGGTAGTTTTTTATATCAAAGTATACACACTTGTATTGGACATGATTGTGTAATTGGCGATGCGGTAAGTATGTTTCCTGGAGCAAAAATTTCGGGGAATGTAACGGTTGGCAACAGGGTTCTATTTGGGGCAGGTGCTAGTGTGAAGGAGAAAATTCAAATTTGTGATGATGTAATTATAGGTGCAGGAGCAGTTGTGGTTAAGAATATTTCAGAGCCAGGAGTATATGCAGGTGTTCCGGCAGTAAAAATTAGATAGTATGCGCATTGGTATTTATGGAGAAATGTTTGTGGAATGGGGCGGTGGAATAGACTTTTTAAGGATTCTACTGAGAGGTTTAAATGCCATGCCAAATGCTCAGTCAAACAAACTGTATTTAATTATTCCTTCTAAAAGCATTTCAATAGATACCTATCTTAAGTATGGTGTCAAACGTATTTTAAATCTACTTCCCTTAAAGAAAAAATATGTGGCAGCATTGCCAAAACCATTAAACTTATCGCAAATTCAAGAAACGCTTAAAAAAGAGGCTAACATCGAGGTGCTGCTCATACCGCAGCATCCAAATCAGCTTGCTCAAAACTTAGCAACTTATCAATTAGATGTAATTTTGCCTTGCTTTCATCCCTTGCCAGCAGATTTTCCGATACCTTGGATTGGCTATTTATACGATTTTCAACACAAATATTTACCTCAGTTTTTTACAGCAGAAGAAAGAGCCCATAGAGATTTAGCATTTGAACAGATGATAATACAATCTAAAGCCATTATTGTAAATGCCCGGGCTGTAAAAAGTGATGCCATCAAATTCTTAAATGCTCCAGAAGATAAAATATTTGCCTTGCCATTTTGTCCATTATATGGGCAAGAATCAGTAGAAGGAAGCATTGCTCATTTTCAATTGCCATCAAAATTCTTTTTGGTGTCTAATCAGTTTTGGAAGCATAAAGATCATGGCACTGTTTTTCGCGCTTTAAAAGCCTTTTACGAGCTTAAAGGAAATAAAGAAATACATTTGGTTTGTACAGGACAAATGATGGATTACCGCTTTCCAGGTTACACACATGAGTTGAAGCAGCTAATAAAGGAATTGGGAATAGAAAAGCAGGTGCACTTATTGGGCTATATCAGTAAGCAAGAACAAGTGCTATTGATGCAGCAATGTGTGGCAGTGATACAGGCAACTTTGTTTGAAGGTGGGCCAGGAGGTGGCGTTGTTTATGAGGCTTTGGCTAGGAATAAAAAGGTTGTTTTAAGCGATATTCCGGTAAATAAAGAAATAGAGGACAGCAGATGTACTTTTTTTAAGGCTGGTGATCCAGCTGATTTGGCTTTAAAGTTGGTTCAAACCGAAAGCCAAGAAGAACCTAAGCCGATAAATAACCAGATGTTAAAAGATAAGCAAACTCTGGCATTGGCCAACACCATTAATGAGGCCATTTGTTTTGTAACTCAATCTAAAATTGTATAAATGTTAAGCCATCCAAAACATAAAGGAAAATCATTGTTGGATGTAATGCCTAAGCTAAGCATTATTTGTGTAGCGTTTAACCCAAGAGAAGAGGCCCGAGTAACCTTAGAGTCGATAGCAAAATTAAGTTATGCTAACAAGGAAGTAATATTGATAGATAATTGCTCAGACCTTGACAGTCAAAGAATTTATGAGCAATATGCAAGCTTAATAAATGTTTATGTAAGTGAGCCAGATGAAGGTATTTATGATGCCATGAATAAAGGCGTTAAGTTGGCTAGTGGAGATTGGATTTGGTTTATGAATATGGGAGATGCATTTGCTTCATCTGGGGTGGTAGAAAAGGTTTTTGCTAAGGTAGTCTCTAGTAAAGTAAAAGTAATATATGGTGATACTTTTGTAGAAAATGGGAGTTTAAAATATATTAAACGACATTATGCTAGTATCGAGAAAAACTTTAAAAATGGTATCCTGCATTTAAACCATCAATCTGTTTTGGTTCAAAGAGACGTATTTCGAACTATTGGTAAGTTTTATCAAAAACAATATCCATTGCGCGCAGACATGCATCATTTAACGCGAGCTTATTTTGAATATTTATCACCAGCCTTCTTTCATGTAGAATTTATACTGGCCATATATCAAGAAAATGGGGTGTCTACCACACCAGCAAATATTTTAAAAATGTTTGATGAAGACATCGAAATGCAAAAGGAGTTTCATACCCGTTTTAATATACCTAAATTGTGGTGGCAAAAATGGTATGCGTTTTATAAAATAAAAGGACTAGCTGTTTTAAAGAAAAATTATTTTTTATATAAAATGTATCGTAAGGTTAAGTATTATTTTGTCACTCAAATAGAGCAACAAGCATGAGGTTTTCTGTTATTATACCATCCTATAATAAAGCAAATGCTATTGGTAGGGCTATTGAGTCTGTATTGAACCAAACTTTTCAGGATTTTGAAATCATAGTGGTTGAGAACAATTCTTCGGACAATAGCTTGGAAGTAATTAAAAGCATTGCCTCAGAAAAAATCACCTTGGCATTCGAAAAACAACAAGGAGTATCCTATGCTAGAAATACAGGCTGGCGCATGGCCAGCGGGGAGTATATTTGTTTTTTAGATGCCGACGATACCTATGAACCTAGAAATTTATATGAGCTTAATTTGTTGATTAAAAAGTTTCCAAATGCTGGTATCTACGCCAATAGGTTTAAAATGGTTAATGTGCGAGGTGAGGTAAAATTGCAAGTGTTAAACAGAGATTGGCTGCTTGGAAATTGTTTCATACATAATAATTTTTTTGAAGCATTTGTATTGGGCCAAATGCCTGTTAATACCAACACTGTTTGCATTTCTAAACGACTTCTTAGCAAACATTTAGGCTTTGATCCTCGATTAACTTATGGAGAAGATATTGATCTATGGGCAAGATTGTTTGTAGATAAAGCAGTGATTATTGGAGATTATTACGGCTCTACCTATTATCAAAATGCCTTAAATCGTTCGATAGAAAAATCGCATTTAGAGTCGTATAAATTATTGCTAAATAAGTTTGAAGACTTATACCAATATCATCCAAGTTTAAAATCCTTTAAAGGGCCATTTGAGGCGTTTAAAGGGTATGTGGTATTTGGAGTTGCCTTAGATTGTTTAAAGAAAGGTGACACCGCCTCTGCCAAGGAATGGTTGGCTGATAGCAGAATTGAGCATTACCCAAAGCAAAAATCAGTGATGTTATTAAGGCTCTTTAGTCGCTTGCCAAATGCATTGAATAGGTTGTTTTTTGTGCTAATTAAAAAAATTGGTTTGGTAAATGTTTAAACCAATTTCAAAAATAGAATCTAGGCTAAATTATTTGGTTGGTTTAACCTTAATGACCAATCTTTACTATATCTCTGGATTATTTTTTTTACCTTCTATCCTTCCCATTCTTGGTGTATTAATGGTTTCTGCTTATTATTTTTTTAAGCGGGTTGAACCAAAACAGCTATTATTTCAAATGAATACTTGGGTGATTCTTGGCTTTGTGTTATTCTCTTGTTTTTTATATATACCCGAGTTTGTAATGCGGCAAAGTGCTTTTAACCCCAATGATATGTTGCGCGTGCTTATTTATCTGTTTTTTATTGGATGGACAGTAAGTATTAGGAGTACTTGGGAATTGATGTCGAGATTTCTAGGAATGAGCGCATTATTGGCCCTTGTTGTTTTAACTATATTGGGTTTTATAGAGAAGTTTTTCCCTGTTTTTTTTCAGTTTGTTTTGCCTCCTAATTTGGTAAGAGGTAGTTTAACTCGAATTGGAACAACCCTTATCGACCCCAATATTTATTCTACCGCTATGGTGGTTTATTTTAGTGCCGTCTTAAAGTATTATTCTTTTCAATCTTCTAAAAGTAAGTTTGCTTTTGCTTTGCTAGCCATTATACCCGTTTTTATGTTAATTGAAACATCAGGTTCGCGGCAAGGATTATTACTATTTTGTATTTGGCTTCTATCCTTGGCGCTAAATCTAAACTGGAAGGCAACGATTGTTTCGTTGAGCATTGGCGCAATTTTGTTATTTGCTGCCTTCAAGATTTTTGAAACGCCCTTGCAAAACTATGCCGTAGAAAACCCAAATACTTCTGTATCGAGGATATTATTTCCTTCAGATAATAAAATGTCTTCTAATAGTAATTTAGAACGCAAAGAATCTTTAGAGTCTGGCTTAGAGTTTATAGAAACTAATTTTTTTATTTTTGGGCCCGGCGCTTTTGGATATGCTTCGGCCTACGCCAATACGCTAAAAAGAGAAGTGGCATTTCCGCATAATGGGCCACTCTTTTTATGGACCCAGTATGGCATCTTAACCCTTTACTTTTTTTACCTTGTTTGGTTAATTGCCAGGCGTGCATACAAAGCTGGATTGTTTGTTTTTTTTCTATTTTATCTCACCCAATTCTTATTAATGCCAAATAGCTCTTACTATTATTTGCCTGTATATCTTGTTTTAAGTATAGATGCTCAATTTTATCATCAAGTGTTTGGCAAGCAAACCCAAGCATTAAATACCAACTCATGATAAAGGTGTTAATCATACATTCTACTACGCAGGCGGGTGGCTTAAGCAAGGTTATGTATAATATTTGTGCAGGATTGCAGGGAAAAGGAGTGAACTATACCCTCTTGTTACTTTCGCCACAACCCAAACAACCTACCGATGAATGGTTTAAGGCTGTTGGGGTAAATGTTATTCAAGCGCCAGAAAAACTTGGATTTGTTGATACCCTGCATTTTGTTTGGGATGTGATGTCAGATGTAAAACCAAATCTGATTCATACACATGGTTTAAGAGGTTGTGTTTTTGCAAATGTATGCGGCAATGAAATACCTCATATAAGCACCTTGCATGGAAAAATGCTCACTAATTATTGCCATGATTTTGGCAAGTTAAAAGGAGTGGTTTCGGCCATCATTCACAGTATTGCTTTTGCTGGTGCTTCGGTTCAAACATTAGTATCTAGCACACTCTTAAAGCATGTTTTTGTAAACAAGCATGCCAAGGTAATATGTAATGGAGTTGATTTAACCAGGTTTTGCAAAGTGTCAAATGAACAAAAATCGCTGTTAAGGTCACAATTTCAAATTCCTGCTGAGGCAAAGGTGCTTGTGTATTTTGGAAACATTAGCAAGTTAAAGTCTGTATTTACTTTATTAGAGGCTTTCGAACTTATTCAACAAAAGCATCCCTCTGCCATACTTTATTTTTTAGGGGCTGGAGAATACCTAGAGCAGCTAAAAGAAAGAGCAAAGCAAAATACACAAGTGATGGTATTAGGCTACCAAGAAAATATTGCACCTTGGCTTCAGGCATCGGATGTGTATGTGTCGCCCTCATTGTCTGAAGGATTGCCAAATGCAGCCCTTGAGGCGCTTGGGTGCGGGTTGTCTATGGTGCTAAGTGATATTCCGCCACACCGAGAAGTTGAAGTGATTACGGGCGCCCACATCCATTTTTTTGAGACAAAAAATATCCAGCAACTTTCATCTTTATTAGATGATGTTTTGCAGAAACCATTTGTTTTGCAAACAGCATCTAGTATAGGGATAGAAAAAATGGCTGCTGATTATTTTGAACTATATCAAACTGTGGCCAATAAATAGGTGAGTGGTAGCCAAGCAACAGTGAAATAATTGCTACATTTTTTAGAATACTTTGTTAATATTGTGTTTGGATCAACCCATTTAAAAAGTTCAATAACCTAAGTGGCCTTTTGAGTAGTAAAAACACCATACTTTCTGTTTCATTGGTATTGTATAACCACCAATATGCCCAGGTAGAAGAACTGATAAAAAGTGTTTTAGATTGCCCATTTGAAGTTCGTTTAAGCATCCTTGATAATTCGCCAAAGCAGAATTTTTCTGCCGATTTACCACTTGGTTTGCCAATAACCTATCACTTTACTGGAATGAATCTTGGATATGGTAGGGCTCATAATTTAGCCATTGCATCTTCACTAAATAGTTCCAAGTATCATTTAGTGCTTAACCCTGATATTAGGTTTGAGCCCTCTGCACTTGCCAAAATGATTAGCTATTTGGATCAACACCCAAACATTGGACTGTTGATGCCCAAAGTGCTGTATCCTAATGGCGAAATTCAACATCTATGTAAGCTTATGCCTACACCCTTCGATTTAATTATGCGAAGATTTATTCCAGGTTTTTTGCAACCTTGGTTTAAACCTCGAATGGAGCAATATGAATTAAAGCATAAGGATTATACACGTATCATGGAAGTGCCTAATTTATCGGGATGCTTTATGCTCATGCGTTGTGAGGCTTTGCAATATGCAGGTTTGTTTGATGATCGATTTTTTATGTATTTAGAAGATACGGATTTATGCAGGAGAATTAACCAGCAGTTTCAAACGGTGTATTATCCTGAGGTAAGTATTATACATCATTACGAGAAAGGTTCTTATAAAAATACCCGATTGTTATTGTACCATATATCTTCGGCCTTTAAGTATTTTGGTAAATATGGTTGGTTTTTTGATACCGTAAGGTCTACCGTTAATAAAATGGCTGTTAAATGAAAGTATCTGTTATTACAGCTGTTTACCACAATCAGGCATTTATCAAAGATGCCATTGAATCTGTTTTATCTCAAAAGCAGGTAGAGTTAGAATATATCATTGTGGATGGTGGTTCAAATGATGGAACGGTTGAAGTGGTTAAGCAATATGGTAATAGAATCAATCACTTTATTTCTGAACCCGATGAGGGTGTTTATTTTGCCCTTAACAAGGGCATTGCTTTGGCTACTGGAGATATTATTGCCTTGTTACATTCAGACGATTTTTATACCCATCCTTATGTTTTATCGCAGGTGGTAGAAGCATTTTCTAACAGTAAATGTGATGCAGTGTATTCTAACTTGTATTATGTGCGCGGTTTAAACACCAATAAAATTGTTCGACTTTGGGATTCGGGAGAATACACACCCAACGATTTTTATAAAGGTTGGATGCCACCGCATCCAGCTTTCTTTGTAAAGCGTGATTTGTATCAAAAGTTTGGTGCGTTTAATACCTCTTTAAAAAGTGCGGCCGACTACGAACTGATGCTGAGATTTATTCATAAACAAAATATTCGTTTATGTTATATCCCTAAGTTTTTTGTAAAAATGAGAACTGGAGGTACCAGTAATAGAACATTGTTTAATAGGTTAAGGGCAAATTTAGAGGATAGAAAAGCATGGCATATCAATGGCTTAAAACCTAAATGGTACACCTTGTTATTAAAGCCCGCAATTAAATTAAGGCAGTATAGGTTTTTTGCCTATCTAAGTAAGTAACTTTGTAAAAAAATAAAATTATGAATAACCAATCTATTGATTCGCAAAAGGCACCAGAGCCTGTTGGTCATTATCCGCATGCCAGACGTGTTGGAAATTTATTGTTTTTATCTGGAGTGGGTCCGAGAGAACGTGGTACTAAAAAAATTCCTGGTGTAGAACTAGATGAGCAAGGCAATATCATTAGTTATGACATCGAAGCTCAATGTCGTTCTGTGTTTAATAATATTAAGAACATCCTAGAAGATGCAGGTAGCAGTTGGCAAAACATGGTAGATGTTACGGTATTCTTAACCAACATGAAAGACGATTTTAAAACATATAACCGTTTGTGGGCAGAGTATTTTGCAGAAAACCCACCTTGCAGAACCACAATTGAGATTAACTGTTTACCCACGCCCATTGCCATAGAGTTAAAAGTAATAGCAACTATTTAATGGCTGCATAACAAACTAGCAATAAATTTAGTTTTATTAAAATTTGATTAAGAGTTAAGTGAAATGGTATGGCGCTTAAGCGCTGAAATGACAAGGGTTTCGAGTAAAATGTATCTTTTAAAGTACAATGATTATTTTTAAAAAATATTCTATTGAATACGTGATATTTAAAAACTATTTTTTACTTAATTAAAACCTTTTTTTAGACATCGTAGTTTTTCAGGGGTCGATTTATAAACCCTAAAAACTATGAATAAAATTTTACCAGGTAAAATTATTGCCTTTTTGTTGTTGTTGGCAACAATTGGTCTTAGGGTGCATGCACAAACCAATATCGCACCATCCGCCACGGTAAGTGCATTTGGAAATGCGCAAGCACCCTTTCAATGGAATCAAATCAATGATTTAAACTTTGGTGTATGCGGCACCCAACAGTCATTTGTTTGGACGCCTACTCCACCTAATGGTACTGAGTGGATGTTATGGGAATGGTCAAGTCCACAAAGAATTCAGAGCATCGTTATTCATCATGCTCAAACCACTGGTAGATTTTTAGCAGGCGGAACTGTTCAAATTTGGAATGGTAGCACTTATGTAAACGTGCATACCTTTTCTGGCTTAAATCAAGCCAATTGTGTAAATACAGTTACCCTACCTAATCCGGTTACCAGCACTCAATTAAGAATCACCAATTTTCAAATGGGTGTAACTGGTCAAAATAGTAACCCCAATTTTAGGGAAATTGAAATTATTGCAGCACCCCCTTCTTTTAATGATGCTGGTGTAGCCAGCATTGATACCCCTGTTACCTTTGCCACTGGTTTGCAACCTGTGGTGGCACGCATTAGAAATTACGGTTTGAACCAAATCACTAATGTAAACGTAAACTGGGAGCTTAACGGGGTGTCACAAACCCCTGTTTCTTATACCGGATTATTAGATACGATTGGCGGTTCAGGAAGTATCACTTCCTTTGTTAACCTTGGTAGTGTTAATTTTGTAAATAATCAATTGTATCGCATCAAGGCTTGGACAAGCAGTCCTAATGCACAACCAGATACTATTAATACCAATGACACCATCGTTAGATTACTACGTTCGCCCCTCAACGGAAGTTATACTATTGGAAAGGTAAATTGTGATTTTTTGACCATCAGTGAGGCGGTAAGTATTTTAACAAATGCTGGTGTTACTGGTCCTGTAGTCTTTAACCTGGCAGACACATTATATGATATTTCTACCGGTGAAACATTTCCAATTACCTTAACTTCGGCATCTGGCATGAGCGCCGTAAATACGGTTACCATTAAGCCTTTGTTTGGAAGAGATGTATTAATTGCACCTAACTTAAGTGCCTCGGTATTTGTGTTAAACAATGCCAGAAACTTTATCATAGATGGAAGGGATACTGCCAGTGCTACAGATAGAAGCTTAACTTTACAAAACTTAAACTCAACTTCTGTGGCTGGAATTTTGAACCTTCAAAATGATGCTATTTCGAATATTATTAGAAATACAATATTTAGATTTAATAGTACGATAACCACCACAGGAGCCATTAACATTCTTGGCTCAAACCAGTTTTTAGGTAATGACAGCAATCAAATTACCAATAACCTTTTTATTAGAAATGCTGCCGGAACCTATGCAGTGGGTATTCTAGCCTCTGGACAATCTAATGTAGTACAGAATAACAACAATATCATCCATGGTAACGAGTTTAATGGATTTACTTTTAATGGTATTCAAGTAAATGCTACAAGCAATGGTAATGGTTCGTTCTGGCAAATTACCAATAACAGTTTTTACGACACTTCTTCAACCACTATACAGATTTCATCGTGGTCTGCCATTAATTTCACCCCAGGTACTGGTAGTGGATCTTTTGGCAACGTCATTTCAGGCAATTATATAGGAGGAACTCAAGCCTTGGCTCAAGGAACGCCTCTTGTAAACAATACAAGCACTACTCGTGTGCCTATTCAATTTACCACGAGTGTAGGAGCTTCTAACTTAATTTATGGAAACTTTATAGGAAACTTTGCCTTTACTTCAACCACCGCCACAAGCATTTTTACAGGTATTCAAGTGTTTGGTGGTGTGGTAAATGTGGATAGCAATACCATAGCCAATATTCTTAGTTTTAATAATGCCACACATGTTGGTATCAATGTTTCGGCTTTTGCAAATTATAACATTACCCGCAATCAAATTCACTCGATTCGTCATATCAATCCTAGTACAAATGGCGCCATTCGTGGTATTGTTACAAGTTCGGGTCAAACCGTTAATATTTTAAACAACACAATTAAGGGTATTAGAACCAACAGTGGTATCACTGGGCAAAATACCGGATCGTCTTTAATTGGAATTAGCAGTCAATCTAGTAGCAACAGTGTTAGAATTGCAGGAAACATGATTGGAACAATAGATGAGCCGCTTGTAAATGCTCATTTAACTACCTCTAATGTGGGAGTGCATGGTATCATCACTTCGAGCGGAGTAAATTTGATTGAAAATAATATTATCGATGGTTTGATTTTAGACTCAACTGCGCAAACAACTTTTAGTACTTCTACTGGTGCTTCTATTAATGGAATCTTAAACTTTTCAAGTTTAGCGGGTCAGGTTATACGCAATAACACTGTAACGCACTTGTTTCAACGTTCGGCAGCAGCTACGCAAACCAGTCAAATTAATGGTATATGCTATGGTAGTTCTGGATTTACCACTATTGAGAACAACATTATTCATAGTTTATTCAGCCGTTCTACGAACACAAGTACAAGTACTTCAGCGGCCTTAAATGGAATTAATATTGCCTCATCTGGAAGGGTAATCATTTCGGGTAACTACATCGATTCATTGGTGTTGTTACCAGCCACCATCAGTAGCAATCAAGTAAATGGTATGGTGGTGTTTGGAACCAGTGGAAATATAGTTAGAAATAATACCATCAAGACATTATACAATTCATTTACTTCGTCAAATCCTGGTATTTGCGGTATACAGTATGTTTCATCTATTGTAAACCAAGTATGTGAGGGTAATACCATTTTTGGATTGGTTAATAGACATGCAGCTTCTACTGGGGCAATTACTGGAATCCGTTATTTAGCCGCTACACAAGCATTAGATAATATCTCTACTTTAAATAGAAACTTTGTTCATAGTTTTTCATCACTAAGTACTTCAGTAAATACCATCAATGGTATCGAGATAGCTTCTGGTAGCATTACTGCGGCCAACAACATGGTAAGGTTAGGATTCGACACCGCAGGTATTGCTTACGGTAATCAAGTAACCATCAATGGTATTATCGACAATGTGTTTAGTACCACTACCTTAAATAGGTATTACCATAATACAGTTTATATTGGCGGCAGTCCTGCCTCTGGAACTGCGCAAACTGCTGCATTTAGGGCCGCATTTGCAGGTTCACAATGGCAAGATATTCGCAATAACATCTTTGTAAATGTAGTAAGTAATACAGGCTCAAGTGGTGTAAACGCTGCTATTGCCTTAACTACTTTGCCATTGGCACAAAGCATTATCAATTCAAATTTATTATGGGCAGGTTCTGGCTTAACCAATAATTTTATTGGTACGGGCCCAGGCAACGCCACCTCTATGACAGGTGCAAATGGTTGGAGGAATCTTAGCAGAACAGAGATCAATGGTATACATGGAAATCCAAATTTTATCAATCCAACAGGGGCTGTAGGTTCAATTAACTTGCAACTTCCTTCCTCTAACCTAGCAGAAGGTGCAGGAGATGCTGCGGCTTCGGCTTTGGTTCAAACCGACTATAGCCTTAACGACCGTGCTTTAAATACCCCTGCCGATATAGGTGCTATGTCTTCAGGCACCAATACCTTGTCTGCAGATTCAGTAGCTCCAACTATTGTGTTTACTGCCCTCACCAACACCTCCTCTTTTAGCAGCAGAACTTTTACTGCTACTATTTCGGAGATTCACAGTGGGGTGCAAGATGGTGCCTTAAGTCCAAAAGTATATTTCAACAAAAACAATGGAACCTATTTCTCTACCAATGGGGTATTGTTATCTGGTAATCATAGAAATGGTGTTTGGCAATTTACCATAGATAGTGCTACTATTGGTGGTTTTGCTACCAATGATATCATTAGGTATTATGTTATTGCGCAAGATAGCGTTGGTAATTATGCTAGTTTCCCTGCCTATGCTATAGCAACCAACACAGCCACTGTAGCACAAGCACCTGTTACACCTTTACAATATCAAATTTCTTCTCCATTGCCTTCTATCATTACCGTAGGACCAAGTGGATTATTTACCACTTTAACAGGTACCAATGGTTTATTTAATGCCATTAACAATAGCTTCTTACAAAGTAATACTACTGTTTTATTAGAAGCAGGTGCCACAATTACAGAAACTGGTGCAATTGGTTTGAACCCATGGCTCGAAGTAAGTGGTAATACTGTTGGTAACTTTAATTATAGATTAACCATTAGACCTGCAGGTCCGTCTCAAGTTGTGTTAACAGGTAACGTGTTAAATACAGATGGAATGATTAGAATAAATGGTGCAGACCGAGTAACTATTCTTGGTTATGATACCATGGGTACCGCTAATGACACAAATTTGGTTATTAGAAACATCGCAACCAGTCAGCCGGCATTAACCCTATTAAATGACGCTTCAGATAATATTTTTGAATCAGTGATTTTTGAAGGTAGAAATGCTGGAACGGCTGTTACAACAGGCGGTGTGGTAAGAATCAGTCCAACTTCTATTGCTACCGGTAATGATAATATAAGGTTTACTGGTTGTCATTTTAGAAGAGACATTACCAATACAACCATTCCGGGTACACCTGGTATT
>CAYUDC010000024.1:0-28059 GCA_964443415.1 uncultured Chitinophaga sp.
GCAAAACCTTTTTAATATCATTTTTTTTCTATTCGGATTTTCATTAATTAGCAACTCCAAATCCTAGAAAATGAAAATAAAATTACTTCACTTACTTGTATTTCTTTTCTTATCGTCATTCACCTTTGCTCAAACCACAGAAATTAAGGGAAGAGTAATCGACCCTATTGATCAAAGCGCCATGCCTGGTGTGAGGGTAACTTTAAAGGGTACAAAAACCGAAACCATCACCAACGCTGAGGGTAGATTTGTGATTAAAGTAGACAATGCGACTAGCGCAATTCTTGTTTTTAGTTTTATAGGCTACGAAAAAACCGAAGTGCCTTTGGCTGGTAAAACAGACATCGAGGTTAAGCTTAAGCCATCTATGACCAACCTTAATGATGTAGTGGTAATTGGTTATGGTACTGCTAAAAGAAAAGAACTCACGGGTGTTAGTTCTAGAATAGAAGCCAAAGAAATTGTTACCCTCCCAACCCTAACTGCCACACAAGCCATTCAAGGTAAAGCTGCTGGGGTGCAAATTATAGCTTCGGGCGAGCCCGGCGGAAAACCCAATGTAAGAATTAGAGGAACTGGCTCTATCCTTGGTGGGGTAGATCCATTATACGTGGTAGACGGAATATTAACCAACGACATCTCCAATATTAACCCTGCCGATATTGTTTCGATTGATGTGTTAAAAGATGCTGCATCTACCGCTATTTATGGGGTAAGGGCTGCTAATGGTGTTATCTTGGTTACTACCAAAAGCGGTGGTAAAGGAAAGGTAAAAGTAAACTATGATGCCTATTATGGTTTAAAAAGATTGGTGAATAAAGTAGAAATGGCTGGACCAAATTTGTTTGCTGTTTACTCTAATGAAGCCGCCGGAACCCAAGCCATTAAAAGAGAAGACATCACTGGCTCTGCCGATTGGATGGACGAAATTACCAGAACAGGACAAATTCAAAGTCATAGTCTTTCACTTACAGGTGGAGGAGAATACAATACCTATTATTTTTCGATGGGCTATTTTAAAGAAGAGGGTATTTTAAAAGGCAATGATTTTGAAAGGATTTCTATACGCTCTAACAACGATATTCAAATCAATAAAAAGTTAAAGGTGGGTCAAACCCTTAGCTATGCCTATAGCTTTGGCAATAACAAACCTTTCTCATTGTTCACAGATGCATACAATGCTGCTCCTATATACAATGCTAAAAATCCAGATGGATCCTATGGTTCAACCACTACCAGTAATGTTGGAAACCCTTTGGCCAAGTTAGAATATACCAATGACCAAAGCTGGGCCAACCGCTTGCAAGGTACTGTTTGGGGCGAATACAAAGTATGGAAAGACATTAGCTTTAGAAGCTCATTTGGGGTAGATGCCAACTTTACCCATTCAAGAAATTATACGCCTGTTTATTTTGTTACCATTGCTCAAAGAAACGATAGAAGTCAGTTAAACCTTTACCGCTCCAATAACTATCGTTGGGTGTGGGATAACTACTTTAATTATACCAAAAGCATCAATGGTAAGCATGATATTAATTTAAGTGTAGGGCATACAGCCGAAAGACAAGATGGTAGATGGATGAGTGGCTCTAAAAAAGACATTCCTGCACAGCAACAATATTGGGATTTTAGTTTTGGCGACCCAACCTCGGTGATACTCAACAGTGGCAATGATGCCATTTATGGAAGAAGAGAGTCTTACTTTGGTAGGGCTATCTATACATTTGATGGTAAGTATAATATCAATGCCACCATTAGAAGAGATGGTGCCTCTAAGTTTCCAATTCAAAATCGTTGGGGTACATTCCCATCTGTGGGTTTAGGATGGTCTATCCATAAAGAAAAGTTTATGGCCAAGCAAGAAACCATTAATTTGTTAAGACTTAGAGCAAGCTGGGGATTAATAGGAAATGATAACATTACACCAGGTCAATTTGTAACCCAATTTAGTACAGGCCTATCTGCGGCCTTTGGGGCCAACATTGCACCAGGAGCCATTCCAGATCAAATCATCGACCCTAACTTAAAATGGGAAACTACCTCACAATCTAACATTGGTTTAGAGTTTGGCATATTAAACAATCACCTCACAGGTGAAATTGATTTATACAGTAAAACAACTTCCGATGCTTTATATCTTGTAGCCTTGCCAGGTGTAGCCGGTGATAGAGATAATGTGTATACCACCAACGCTGCTACCATTAAAAACAGTGGGGTTGAGATTGCGCTAGGTTGGAATCAAAGTATCAAAAAGGATATCAATTATACCATTCGTGGTAACATCACCTTCAACAAGAATGAAGTAACAGATGTAGGTGCCGGAAAGGCTTTAGATTATGGTGGTTTAGACAATGGATATACTTCTACCCGTGTAGTAGGTGGTCAACCCATTGGGGTGTTTTGGGTTTTCGAAACCAATGGGGTTTTTCAATCACAAGACCAAGTAGATAATTCTCCAACTTTAACAGGCACACAAGTGGGCGATTTTAGAATAGTAGATCAAAATGGGGATGGTAAAATAGATAACAAAGACAGGGTGTATAAAGGTTCATACCAGCCTAAGTTTTATTTTGGTTTGAACCATAACTTCTATTACAAAAACTGGGATTTAGCTATGATTATCCAAGGTAATGCAGGTAATGTAGTATTTAACGGAAAGAAAACAGTTAGATATGGAGGCAATTATAATGTAGAGTATGATGTGGCCATGGAAAGATGGACACCAGCCAATCCAAGCAATACCAATCCAAGAGCCTTTAATGGCGTGCCAGTTCCAAGCGATTATTTTATAGAATCTGGAACATACATCCGTTTAAACACCTTGGCATTGGGATACAGCCTGCCTACTAAAATTACAGACCGTTGGAAGATTGGCCGGTTTAGGGCTTATGTAGCAGCACAAAATATGTACACTTGGATGAAGTTTACTGGATATTCTCCAGAGTTGCCTGGTGCACCTTATGAGTCGGGAATAGAGAAAAGTATTTATCCAACCTCGGCTACTTACATGTTTGGTGTGAATGTTCAATTTTAAGGTATAAGAAGATGAAATCAGTTAATTATAAATCAACCATATTTGGATTGGCATTGGCAGTAACTTTTGGCTTTGCCGCTTGTAAGAAATCATTTTTAAATGAGCCAGTTCGTAATCAAACACCAGAAGATTTTTTCGCTAACCCAGATGCACCAGAGCAGTTGGTAACAGCCGTTTACAATCAGTTGTACGAATGGCAACAACACTCCTTTAGTTGGATAGGAATTACCAGTATAGCAGATGATGATGCCGAGAAAGGTTCAGACCCTGGCGATAGTGGCACCGATAAAGATCAGCTAGATAAATTTACTTTTACTTCTTCGAGTTTGTCGTTTAATGAAATTTGGGAGTCCAATTTTAAAGGAATCGCTCGTGCCAATCAGGCATTATTTTACTTGCCACAATTTAACAACCTATCACCCGAAAGAAAGACGCGTTACATTGCCGAGGTAAAGTTTTTAAGGGCGTATTATTATTGGAATCTTGTGAGAACGTTTGGTGGAGTACCTAAATCAGATAAACTCATCCAAACCCAAGATGATATCCTAAAGGCCAATGTTCGTGCAAGCGCAGATGAAATCTATGCTTTTATTAAACAAGACTTAACCGAAGCGATGGTAGGTTTGCCTAGCAGCTATGATGCAGATAATTTAGGCAGAGCCACCCGTGGTGCATGCATTGGTTTATTGGCTAAAGTGGCCTTGTATCAAAAAGATTGGGCAATGGCAAAAAATTACTCAGAACAGTTAATTACCAGTGGTACTTATGCTTTAACTCCTAACTATGCTGTTATTTGGAGAGAATCTGGCGAGTTTAATAGTGAGTCTATTTGGGAGATTAACGGAAAAGGTACAGACCCTAATAAAGGCATTACAGGATATTTTGTAGTGCAAGCACCGCGTGGCGCTGGAGGTTTAGGATGGGGTTTTAATATTCCTTCTCAAAGGCTAGTAGATGCATACGAGCCAGGTGATGTTAGGAAAGATGCCACTATTATCTTCTCAGGACAAACACTTTGGGATGGTTTTGCCACAAATCCTGGTGCACCTAATCCAAGATATAATTATAAAGCCTATATTAGCAAAACTTTAGAAACCTTTAACGGTAACGATAACGAAACAAATAAAAACTTGAGAGTGCTAAGATTGGGAGAAATGTATTTAATTCATGCCGAAGCCTGCACCGAGCTTGGCGATACTGCCAAAGCTAGGGTTTCGTTAAATGCCATAAGAACAAGAGCAGGTTTAGCACCCACTACAGCTGTAGGAGTAGATCAATTAAGAGAAGCGGTGTACAAAGAGAGAAGGGTAGAGATGGCTTTTGAGCACGATAGATTGTTCGACCTAAGAAGAACAGGCCGAGCAGGCAAAGTGCTTAGAGAAGCAGGCATTCCGTTTGTAGATGGAAAGCATGAGTTATATCCAATCCCTCAAAGACAAATAGATTTAAGCGGAGGCTTACTCACACAAAATCCTGGATACTAAAATCAATTCAAATAAATCAACTAAACAAAACAACTTTCATTCATATGAAAAAGTTAAACTCAACAATCAAATCAATCGCAATGTTAGCAATGGTTGCTGGCGTTGTATCTTTACAATCATGTAAAGAAGACAAAAAAGAAGATGTAACACTTCCACCAATCGGAGGTTACAACAATGCAGACGAAGTAGGTTCAGCTAATCTAGTAGCTAAATGGTCTTTCGACGAAAACTACAACGAAGCAAAACAAAACCTTTCAGGTACCAACAATGGTGCTTCTTTGGTAGCGGGTAAAAAAGGTAAAGCTTACAAAGGTGCTACAGGTGCATTTGTTGGCTTTAACAGTGCAGGTACTGCATTGCCAGCATTAAAGAGCTTCACCGTTTCTTTCTGGATGAACACAGAAAAACACGAAGGTGGTGCTCAATCAGTATTTATGTTATCTAAAGACTCAGCTTTCTGGGGTAACTTCTTCTTCTTAATCGAAGGTGGTACTTCAGATTCTATGTTCTGCAAGGTACATTTCGAAAAGAATGATGCGCCAGCTTGGAAAGAGCAATGGATCGAATTTAATGGTACCAACAGAATTCCAAATGCATTTGGAAAATGGAACCACATTTCATTCTCTTATGATGCAGCTTCTTCTAAGTTTGCTATGTACGTAAATGGTGCTAAACTTACTTTACCTGCAAGCACTTCAGATCGTTATGGTGATGATCCAACAGCTGGTGGTGCGCCACTTGGTAACTTAAACTTTATCAATGCTAACAAATTTGTATTGGGTGGTTTCCAAAACAATTTAGGTGCTCCATGGAGTGCTCCTGAAACTTGGATGTTAAACTACACTGGTATGTTAGACGAATTCCGCGTTTACAGCAAAGCACTTGCTGATGCAGACGTTAAAGCTTTATATGATTTAGAATCAGCTGGAAGATAATTTTTAACATTTCTTTCATTAAAAAGGCTGCTATTCCTACGAATAGCAGCCTTTTTTTGTTGAATAATTATGTATATTGCTGCCTCCATTAACCACACGCATTCATGCAAAAAACCTTGTTTTCATTTGTTTTCTTGTTGACCCTATTCGCCTGCAAAAAAGAAACAGTTGAAAAAAATATACCACCCATCAACCAACCCCAATCTTTTACGATTTACAAAGTAGAAATGGATGGACAGATGGCCAATCCCTATCGTAATGTATCAACTGATCCTACTATAAAAATATACCTCAATGCTAAACCCGATAGCAGCATTTTCGAAAAATCACTTTTTCTTTTTAATGAGAACTCAAGTAAAGTAGCCTATCAATGGACACTTACCCAACAAGACACGGTGCTCGAGTTAAGGCCAAAGGCTCCACTTAATTGGTTTGCAAGGCATACACTCAGCATCAATTATTTGTTTAGTAATACTCAAGGTACTGGTTTGGCCGCTAATTATAATTATGCTTTTATCACCCAAATAGACACTAGCGATAAGTTCCCAAGAATATCAGATGAAGCACTTTTAGATGAAGTGCAAAAAACTACCTTTAAATACTTTTGGGATTTTGCTCACCCCGCTTCTGGTTTGGCTCGCGAACGCAATACCTCTGGCGATTTGGTTACCATTGGTGGTAGTGGCTTTGGCGTAATGTCGATTGTTGTGGCCAGCTCAAGAAACTTTATCACCCGCCAACAAGCTGCCGACCGTATAGAGAAAATAGTAGACTTCTTAGACAACAAAGCCCAAAAATTTCATGGTGCTTTCCCTCATTGGATGAATGGAAATACCGGTGCCGTGATTGCCTTTAGTAGTAAAGATAATGGCGCAGATTTGGTAGAAACTTCTTTTATGATGCAAGGCCTGCTCATCGCCCGTCAATACTTTAACGGCAGCTCGGTTCAAGAAGAAAAAATAAGAAGCACCATCAATAAATTATACCATGGGGTAGAATGGAATTGGTTCAGAAAAAATAACGAGCAAGTGCTCTATTGGCATTGGAGCCCCAACTTGGGTTGGGCCATGAACATGCAAATTAGAGGTTGGAACGAATGTTTAATTACCTACGTAATGGCGCTTTCAGACGAAGCCGATTCTATACCCGCCTCCGTGTTTCATCAAGGATGGGCTAGCAATGGGAATTTTAAAAATGGAAAAACTTTTTATGGTTACAATCTCCCATTGGGCGAAAATTTAGGTGGCCCATTGTTCTTTACACATTATTCTTTTTTGGGCATCAATCCCAACCAACTTACCGATGCCTATGCCGATTATTGGACACAAAATAAACATCACTCTCTTATAAACTACAGCTACTGTGTGGCTAATCCTAAGAACCATGCAGGCTATAGCAGCCAATGTTGGGGCCTTACAGCCTCAGACAATAACATCAATGGATACAGTGCCCATTCGCCTACCAATGATATGGGTATTATCAGTCCAACTGCGGCATTGAGTTCAATGCCCTATACGCCAAAAGAATCTATGGATGCATTGAGGTATTTTTACTATAAACTAGGCGATAAAATTTATAAAGAATATGGCTTTGTAGATGCCATGAACCTTAATACACCTTGGTTTGCCAATTCATTTTTAGCCATCGACCAAGGCCCCATCATTGTGATGATAGAAAACTATCGCAGTGGTCTCTGCTGGAACTTATTTATGAGTTGCCCAGAGGTGAAGGCAGGCATGAAAAAAGCTGGTTTTAGCAGTCCATACCTCGATTAATATGAAAATAAAAAAAGTACTCCTCTTTCATTTTATCCTCACTTGCATTGTCTTTGGCAGCCAAGCGCAATCTTCTATTTACCATGCACCTATCAATCCAAACCTAAGCACAGATTCACTCTTATTAGACGAAGTGCAAAGACAAACGTTTAAATATTTTAAAGAGTTTGCACACCCTGTAAGTGGCATGGCCAGAGAACGCAGCAATGTGGCCTATGATTACGGCAACGAAGTGGTTACCACAGGTGGCACTGGCTTTGGCATCATGTCTATTGTGGTGGCGGTAAATAGAGGTTGGTATCAACGCGACTCGGCAGTAGAGCATTTGTTAAAAATGGTGAAGTTTTTAGAAAAGGCAAATCATTATCATGGCATCTTCCCACATTGGCTCAATGGCGAAACCGGAAAAACCATCCCATTTAGCCGTAAAGACGATGGAGGAGATATCGTAGAATCTGCCTTTTTGTTTACAGGACTTTTAAGTGCCAGAACCTACTTTAATTTGGATCAACCCAAAGAAAGAGAGTTGCGCAACCGCATTACCTGGCTTTGGGAAGCCGCCGAGTGGAATTGGTACACCCAAAACCAAGAAGTGCTCTATTGGCATTGGAGCCCCAACCACGGCTGGAGCATGAACTTTGCCATCCATGGTTGGAACGAGTGCTTAATTGCTTATGTGTTAGCAGCAAGCCATCCAAGGTTCCCAATTAAACCATCGGTATACCATAAAGGATGGGCTACTGGATGGTTCTTTAAAAACGGTAAAAGCTATTATGATATTCCCTTGCCACTCGGTTTCCCTTATGGCGGCCCCTTGTTCTTTACCCATTACTCTTTCTTAGGATTAGACCCGCGTGGATTAAAAGATAAGTATGCAGATTATTGGGTTCAAAACGTAAACCATACCAAAATCAATTACCAGCATTGTGTGCTTAACCCCAAAGGATTTAAAGGCTATGGTAAAAATTGCTGGGGACTTACAGCCAGCGATAACCACGAGGGATACAATGCTCACTCTCCTGATAACGATTTAGGAGTTATTTCGCCTACCGCTGCCTTATCTGCCTTCCCCTATACCCCGCAAGAAAGTATGGCGGCACTTAAACATTTCTACTTCGAAAAAGGAACGCAAATCTGGGGTGAGTATGGTTTTGTGGATGCCTTTAATGAAAGTAAAAATTGGACAGCCAGTTCTTATTTGGCCATCGACCAAGGACCCATTATTGTAATGATAGAAAACTATAGAAGTGGATTATTGTGGCAGTGCTTTATGCAAAACAAAGAAATTATTGACGGCTTAAAAAAATTAGGATTTACCAGTCCGACTATTACAAAATAAGATGAAAAAGTTAGCTTTATTTTTCGGTTTGACCCTATTACTCGTTAGCGTGGGTATGGCTCAAAAACCTGCTAAGAATGTTAGCAAAGAAGTATTTATTAAAGACCTCATTTCTAAGATGACCTTAGAAGAAAAGTTGGGTCAATTAACCTTGTACACCAGTGATATGTCTGTAACTGGACCGGTAATGCGCGATACCTACAAGCAAGATATTGCTGCAGGAAAATGTGGCAATATCTTTAATGCCTACACGCCAGAATATACGCGTAAGTTGCAAGACCTGGCCATGCAAAGCCGTTTAAAAATTCCATTGTTGTTTGGCTATGATGTCATTCATGGACATAAAACCATATTCCCTATTCCATTAGGTGAATCATGTACTTGGGATACTTTGTTATTGGAAGAATCGGCAAGAATTGCTGCAAGAGAAGCCAGTGCCGATGGTTTACATTGGACATACAGCCCAATGGTGGATGTTTCCAGAGACCCACGTTGGGGCAGGGTTTCTGAAGGAGCAGGAGAAGATCCTTTTTTAGGTTCTGCCATTGCTCGCGCCAAGGTGAGAGGATATCAAGGTAGCTCCTTAAGAAACAAAGAAACGGTATTGAGTTGTGTAAAGCATTTTGCCTTATATGGTGCACCTATGTCGGGAAGGGATTATAATACCGTTGACATGAGTTTAAGTACCATGTATAATACTTATTTGCCTCCATACAAGGCAGCTGTGGATGCTGGTGCGGCTAGCGTAATGAGTTCCTTTAACGAAATTAATGGTGTGCCTGCCACAGCCAATAGCTGGCTTATGAACGATTTGCTTAGAAAGCAATGGGGCTTTAAAGGCTTTGTGGTAACGGACTATACGTCTATCAACGAATTGGTGTTGCATGGCATTGCTGCTGATGAATACGAAGCAGGTGTATTGTCTTTAAAAGCGGGTATTGACATGGACATGCAAGGCTCGGTTTATTATTCTTATTTAGCCAAAGCCGTAGAAAAGGGCGATGTAAAAATAGAAGACATTAACCTGGCAGTGGAGCGTGTATTAGCAGCCAAATGGGATTTAGGTTTGTTTGAGAATCCTTATTTGTATTGCGATGTAAAACGTGCCAAGGCCGAAATTATGACACCGGCACACCTTCAAACTTCGGAAGAAATAGCCAAGGCTTCTATTGTTTTATTGAAGAATGACAAAAGCATTCTTCCATTAAAGCAGGGCTCAAAAATTGCGTTTATCGGTCCACATGTTAAAAATAAAAGAGACCTTATTGGCAATTGGAGTGGGGCAGGAGATTATACCAAGGCCATGAGTTTATGGGAAGCCTTGCAAAGCACAGAAAATGCAGTTAACTACAGCTATGCCATGGGAGCCAATGTAACAGATGATACTACCTTAATTAAGAAAATGTACATCCAAGAGTTTATCGATAAGCGCTCTAATCAAGAGATGATAAATGAGGCAATTGCCGTAGCTAAAAACGCAGAAATCATTGTATTGGCATTGGGCGAATCGCAAGGAATGAGTGGCGAGGCCTCTAGCCGTTCGGATATTAAAATTCCAGAAAACCAAAGAGCATTAATGGCAGAAATACTCAAACTAAATAAACCAGTAGTATTGCTCCTTAGCAGTGGCCGACCATTAGACTTAAGCTGGGAACACCAATATGCTCAAGCCATTGTGGCCAATTGGTTTTTGGGTACATGCTCTGGTAAAGCTATCAGCGATGTGCTGTTTGGAAAGTACAATCCTTCTGGTAAGCTAACCATGAGTTTCCCAAGAAATGTAGGCCAAGTGCCAATTTTCTATGCTTCAAAAAATACAGGCCGACCCTTTGATGAAAACATTAAATACACTTCAAAATATTTAGACGTGCCCCATACACCTTTGTATCCATTTGGGTATGGATTAAGCTATACTACTTTTGAGTACAGTAATTTAACCTTAGGCAGCAATCAGGTGAAAGCAGGCGAAAAAGTGAAGGTTAGCATTACCATCAAAAACACAGGTAGTATGGCTGGCAACGAAATTGTTCAATTGTATGTGCAAGACTTAGTAGGTTCAAACACGCGCCCATTAAAAGAGTTAAAACGCTTTGCAAAAGTTTTCTTGAACCCAGGTGAAAGTAAAACCATCCAATTTGAAATGGATACAGACGAATTATCTTTTTATAATGATAAACTAGAGCGTTTGCTAGAGCCTGGTAAGTTTAAGGTGTATGTAGGCAGAAATGCTGCAGATTGTTTAGAGCAAGGGTTTGAACTTAAATAAGCCATACGCATGCGTTTAGCTCAAATCATTGTATTATGGAGTGCCTTGTTTTTTGGGTCGACCCAAACCTTGATGGCCCAAAAGACAGTAGCGCAAGACACTTTGCCTAAGACCTTTCTGAGCATAGTGCAAGGCAAAGACAGTCTGGTCATACTAGACCATACCAGAGAAATCACCCTAAAGGCCGATTCTTTCTTGCTTTATTTTACTACTCAAAACACCGATTGTGTGTTTTTAAATGTGAGCTACGATTCTATCGCCTATCATTATGCAGGAAGAAATGAATTGCATAAAATAGATTTGTTTACACCTCCACAAACCTTTAGCGAATACAGTAAAAATCCAGACCATGAAGTGTTTGTGGTAGACAATGTTTCGGATGGATACCATTGTTTATTTGCCTTTTCGGAGGATGAAGAGTTTATTCGTTTTGATAAGGTAATGGGTACACAAAAGTCGAACTGGATAGGTTTAAGAACGGTAAGTAGTATGTTTAATTCTGCTAAAAACAATGTACCCATAAAAGACCTAAAAGGTAAAACCATTTACTTTGTATTTAGTCCGGGCATCATAGAGCAGGGAAAACCACTTAAAATTCATTTTAAATAGGTTTTTAAGGAGGAAGTTTATATTTGTATTTTGATGCGTTGGTCTACATTGATATATGCACTCTTTACTTTTTTCTTGGCCATAGAGCCCGGATTAAATGCGTTGGAGCATATTGGCCCCAAGCAACAGCTGTGCTGCAATGCTTCATGCAAGGACATACATAGCGCTCAGGATGCATCAGAATCTTCTGCACCAGTAGATGCTTGCGATGATACTTGTAATCCTTTCGAAGTATGCCAATCTTGCGTATTAGATTGCTTAACAACAGGGTTTGCCTTAAGCAATTTGGGCAATGAGGTATCCACCCACCAAGCCATTTCTAACCAAAGTTTTGTGAGCGCTGGATACACAGAATTTTGGCAGCCACCTAAGTGTGTTTGATGATTTTAATTTACTGCCATCCATAAGGCAGAAGCGTTTTCTTTTTTTTTTAAATTTAATCAAGCACATGAGAGTATTTTTCATCATGGTATTGGTATGTGTAGGTTTGCACACCCATGCCAAAAACAACAAAGCATATAACCATTATCCACCAACGGATACCATTGCCACAGCCCTTATAAAAGTAAAAGGGATTACCTGTGCCACAGACCTAGGAATGATATCTAATAATGTAAAGAAGTTAAAAGGCATCAACGATTGTAAACCAGGTAAGCAAGGCACTACTACTACCTTTGAAGTGTCTTATAATCCACTTTACATTAGTCTTAAAGAGATTTATCAAGCCATCGAAGGCACTGGCAGTTGCGAGCATCCCGACGAAAGACCATATAAAATCAAGCAATAGGTTTAACATATTAAGCAAAGAATATGAAAAAACTATTGGTATTGCTGATTGGGTTTTGCCCTTTGGGCCTGCTAGCGCAACTAATTAAAGGCAGTGTAACCAATCACCTCAATGAGCCCTTGGTTGGAGCCACTGTTTTTTTGTTGGACAAGCAAAAAGGGGTAACTACCGATGCCCAAGGTAAGTTCGAACTTAGTTTGCCCAATGACTCCAAAGTTGTTATAATAGCCACTTATATTGGTTATATACCTGATACATTGGTTTACCTTCATCAGCCAATGTTGACATTTAAGTTGCAACCAAAGCCAACCTTAAACGAGGTAATTGTAAAAGGTGAACAAGACGGCGTGATGCTTTCTGATTTTAAAGCCATCAAAACAGAGCAGATAACCCAGTTAGAATTAAAAAAGGCAGCATGCTGCGATTTGGCAGGCTGTTTTGAAACGCAAACTACGGTACAACCTCAAACCACCAATGTCATTACCAATGCAAAAGAATTGCGAATTCTTGGATTGTCTGGTGTCTATAATCAAATTTTGTTAGATGGTTTTCCAATGATTCAAGGCTTAAGTTACACCTATGGAATTAGCAGTATTCCAGGGCCCTTGGTAGATAATATCTATGTTTCTAAAGGAGCTAATAGCGTTTTGCAAGGGTTTGAGAGCATCAGCGGACAGATAAATGTTGAAACCAAAGAACCAGATAAAACAGATAAGTTATTGTTGAACCTATATGCCAACAACTTTGCCGAAAAACACTTGAATGCGTTATATACCTTTAAGCAACGTAAATGGAGCAACCTTACGGCCTTTCATTCGGTTCAACCCGCCAGAAAAATAGACAGAGACCAAGACAATTTTCTTGATTTGCCGCTACTTACCCGATACATGCTGTTTAATAAGTGGAAATATGGCAACGAAAAAAATTGGGGTTGGCATAGCAGGATAGGAGTGAGGTTTTTAAATGAGCAGCGCATAGGTGGGCAAATGCTGTTTGATCCAAGTAAAGATAAAGGCAGCTCGAGTATTTACGGTCAAACTGTAAATATTTACCAGCCCGAAGTTTGGACCAAAACAGGGTTTCGCCTAAACGATCAGCACCATATCGTGTTATTTGCCTCTACCTTTTGGCAACAACAACAATCTTATTTTGGCAACTTAAGGTATCATGCCCAACAACAAAATGTGTATGCCAATTTGCAATATGAGTTTAACTATCAAAAGCATGATGTAAAACTTGGAATGAGTTACCGTCAATTGCGCTTGCATGAGGATATCAGTATTTTAGGAAACACCTTGGGAAGAGATTTTCAAGGGCCTTATCATAGAGAAGAATATATACCTGGTGTGTTTGTAGAAAATACCTTAAGGCCAGGTAAAGGAAAACTAACCTGGCTGCTGGGTTTTAGAGCAGATAAGCACCAGCAATTTGGGTATCAATATACCCCAAGAACCTTGATAAAATATGACCTTGCGCCTAATACCATCGTCAGGGCAAATATTGGGTCGGGATGGCGCACAGTAAACTTGTTTAGTGAAAATACAATGCTCTTGGTAAGTTCTAGAAACATTGTGTTTGAAGAAACTTTAGCGCCAGAAAAAGCAGCCAATATGGGTATTAATTTAACCCAAAAGTATAGCTATTTTAAAAACCAATTATCGGGTTATTTGAGTATAGATTTTTATCGAACACAATTTCAAAATCAAATTTTTCCTGATTATGATAGCCATCCTCAAAAGGCTATCATCAAGAATTATCGAGGAACCAGCATTAGCAATGGTTTTCAGGCAGAGTTGTTAATCAAATGGTTTAACACACTAGAGCTTAAAGCTGGATATAATTTTTTAGAAGTATACAGGGCCAATCAAGATGTTAAAGAATTATTGCCATTTAACCCTCGGCATAAAGTAATAGGTACCTTTAGCTATAAGCCTGTTTCTAATAAATTTCATTTTGACATGAATCTGCATTGGTACGGACAGCAACGTTTACCAAGTACAAGGTTAAATCCCACTGAGTTTCAAAGGCCCGATTTCTCTAATCCCTATACCATCGTAAATGCGCAATTTACTTATGTATTAAAGCGCTTTGAGGTATATACAGGATGCGAAAATATTTTTGATTTTAGGCAGCTACAACCCATCATAGGATGGCAAAATCCTTTTAGCACATACTTTGATACTTCTTCTGTTTGGGGGCCTACCCGCGGCAGAGAATGGTATCTTGGTATAAGATTTAAGTTGAGTCATCCATAAACAAAAGCCCCCAATCCTTTTCTGCATTTGGATTGGGGGCTTTTGTTTAAATATTTTTTTAGCTAAACTAAACTTAGTGTTTTATCAGCACTTTTTTATGAGCCACTACAACATTCTCTTCTGCTAAAAGTTGCAAGAAATATAAACCCTCGTTTAAAGCAGACACATCTATTGCCTGTTGGTTAAAGTCTTGAGATAATACTAAAGCACCTCTGCTATCTATCAATTGATATTTTTGAATGTTATAATCTCCTTCTAGGGCAATGTGAAGCGTTGCATTTGCTGGGTTTGGATAAACAGAGAGTAACACTCGGTTTTCTGTTGAAGCCAATCCAGTGGGCGGCGCATTTAACACATGTTTGTGTAAGGCTGGGATGAGAATGCTCAAGAAAAAGTCGTTGTCTAAGCTGTCTTGGTTGCTCAATACTGATATGGTAACACCCGATAAGGTATCTACGATGTTCTCGTTGATAAATCCTATAAATGTGCCACCATGACTATACACGGTGCGGTTATTTATCTCTCTATTGTATCTAAATATTCCCAAGCCATACGATACAAAATTGTTTAAACGCACAGTGGTAGTAAGTTCTTTAAGTGAAGCAGGCGTTAAAAGATTTTCTTTGATAAGCTTGTGCCAAAATTGAACATTCTCCTCTGCTGTTACCATCATGGCCCCTGCGGGGCCAGCCGCACTAAACAATTGGTTGATGATATTCACAGGATAGGTATTCATCTCTACTTGAGAGGTGCCCGTTAAATTCATGGTCCACTGACTTGGAATAGGTGCTGGATTGGGTGTTCCAAAAAAGAAGGTGCTATTCCAATTGTTAGGCTCCAATACATAAAATTCCATGGCATTGGCAAAAGACATTTGCGTAGCCTTTTCTATCACCATGCCCGCTAAAATATAATTGGTATTAGAGTATCCCCAAGAAGCTCCAGGTGCAAAATTTGGTGCATCTAAGGTTAAGAGTACTTCTTCCATGGTCCATATTTTAGAAGGGTTTAAGAGTAAGCTGTCATTAAACTTGGCGTTTAGATATTCTTTATGTCCAGCTGTATGATTGAGGCATTGTCTAATGGTGGCTTTGGTATGTACGTGTTTGTAACCTTGAATCCACTTGCCAATGCTGTCGTCTAAACTCAACAGGCCTTTTTCTTGCAGCTTCAGTAGTAATACCGAGATATAGGTTTTGGTGTTGCTACCCATGCCAAAGGCCATACTGCTATTTACTGGCACGCCTGGTTTAGAAATACCATAAGTGCCTGTCCATGTACCTACATTGGGCAATAGCAGCGCAGCGGTTGCACCCTTTAACTGATACCTTGCACCAATACTATCTAAAGTGTTTTGAAGCCTGCCAGCAAGGTCTGGCGAAATTTGAGCACTTAAGCCAATGAGGCTAATGCTTAAACAAATGCTTAGGTAAAGTTTACGTTTCATGATTTGTGTGTTTGTAGGTTCAAACCAACAAAAGATTGAACCAATAAAAAAATGAATTAGACCATATCACCCATTTTTTAGACAACTTTAGAACGTCGAAAAAAATGGGTACTTGGTCGAAAAAATAGTGGTAGAGGCCAAAAATATGCTCATTTTTGAACATGCCTTTAAAGAAAAAATTGGTAGAAATTTTAGGTGCCCGGGTGTTTTTAAACATCTTGTTTTGGTTAATGGTATTTGTGGTAAAAGCCCCATCTGTAGCCTACGTGAGCGGATACCCCAGCTGGGTATATTATGGATTAATCATTTACTATTTACTTTTTTTAGCCATCTTAAGTTATGTGCATAATGGTGTTATTTTACATCGGTTGTTCTTTAAAAAGAAATACTTCTTGTATGCTGTTACCTGCTTTGCTTGGCTATTTTTAGTTTCTTATTTGTATGTGTTAAACATCAAATGGTTGAGCAATACCTTCCCCGGTTTAGAAGCCATGCGCATGAGTGTGGTCATGTCGCCCTTAACACCAGATACCAGTTTTTCTGGGGTACTAAACGACTTGCAAACCTACTTTTTTATCATGCTCATGTGGCTGTTTATCTTTGCTTTGCTAGGCATCTATTACCAAACACGGCAAACCATGCGTAACATGGAGCAGGCCTTGCTCTTGCACCGCGAGGCAGAATTATCGTTTTTAAAGAGCCAGCTTAACCCACATTTTTTATTTAATACCCTCAATAATTTATATGGGTTAGCCCTTTTAAAGCATGAGCAAACACCCGAAGTTTTACTTAAATTATCATCGGTGTTGCGTTATTTGTTGTATGAGTCGAATGCCCCTTTGGTGAGCATAGAAACCGAAAAAGAGATATTGTTTTCTTATATCGACTTAGAGCTCCTTCGCCTAAACCTCAAAGAGCATCCACAATTTGCAGTGTCAACCGATAAAGATTACCAAGTGCCACCACTTATTTGGTTGCCTATTTTAGAGAATGTATTTAAACATACCCGCAACATTCAAGAGCCACAAATAGAATTTAGTTTCTCTATACATCATAACCAATTAGCCATTGTTTCAAAGAATCGGGTTGACCCAAACACCCATTCTAACAAGCCTAAGGAGGCAAGCGGAATTGGCATGCAAAACCTTCAAAAAAGGTTGGCATTGCTATATCCTCATCACCACCGTATAGAGGTACAACAAACCCAAGATTTTTACCAAATACAACTTCAACTTAGCTTAGATGGGCATGCATAAAGTATTAATTGTAGAAGACGAGCCATTGGCAAGAGGAATATTAGAAGGCTATGTAAGCCAAATTCCAACACTCAGCCTATCTGCCAGTATTGGCAATGCGTTAGAGGCTTTTGGTATATTGGCCACTCAGCAAATAGATTTGATATTGCTCGACATCAACCTGCCAGATATCAATGGCATGAAGTTTATTAAAAGTGTAAAGCATGCCCCGGCAATTATTTTTACCACTGCCTATCCAGATTTTGCCTTAGAAAGTTATGAGTTAAATGCCATCGACTATCTGCTTAAACCCATCTCCTTCGAGCGCTTTCAAACAGCCATTGATAAATTTTTAAACAAAGACCTTGGATCAAACCTCACCGAAAACCCTAGTAAAAACAACTTGTTTGTGCGCTCCGAGGGCAAATGGATGAACATGGAGATTCCTAAAATTAAGTATATAGAAGCATTAAAGGATTATGTAAAAGTGCATTTAGAAGATGAAAGGCTGGTTATTCATAGCACCATGAAAAACTTCGAAGAGCAGTTAAAACCATATGCGGCTTTTGTGAGGGTGCATAAATCGTTTATTGTAAATCTCCATTGGGTGCAACAAATAGATGGCAACCAGGTGTATATTGATGGTCAAACATTAGCTATCGGTGCTACCTATAAAGACGAATTGCAATCGAGGCTTAAAAAATTTAACTTTTAAATGGTTTACAATAAAGCGCAATAGTATAATGATCGAATACACCATCGTGCGACTACACATTTTGGCAAAAAAAAAGACACTCAATCGAGTGTCTTTTTTTTGTGGAGGCTATAGGATTCGAACCTATGACCCTCTGCTTGTAAGGCAGATGCTCTGAACCAACTGAGCTAAGCCTCCATTATTTTTTTCCTTAAAGGGTGTGCAAAGATAAGTGTAGGTTACGTAATTGCAAGTCTTTCCTTAAATTTATTTGAATATTTATGCCATCAATTATTCTATTAATTCAAAATCAAGTGCTTAATTTTCTTTCTTTACACTGATATATTGCTTCAAACTCTTTACATAAGCCTCAAATGCCTTAATCCCTGCCGCACTTATCTTACAAGTGGTAAGCGGAAAGTTGTCTTTAAAAGACTTTTCTATCTCTATATATCCTGCTTCCTTTAGTTTTTGTAATTGCACACTCAGGTTGCCAGAACTAGCACCTGTTTTGTCTTTTAGGTAATTAAAGTCGGCTTCATTCACAGAAATCAGCAGCGACATCACCGCCAACCTCAATTGTGAATGAAGCACTGGATCTAAGTCTTTAAACATGTTGTTTAAATTTATAATTCAACATATGGCCAGGGATTACAAATCCTAATAAAACACCCGCAGCTAATATCAATAGTTGGTATTGATAACCCACAAAAAAGGCTGCTGCACCCAATATCCAAACCGCTAAAGCACCATATTGCAGAGGCTTGAACCTAATGATGCCGCCAGATACATACAAGGCAAAAGCATAAACCACCATTAAGGTCGGGAAAAATGAACGCCAGTTTTGTTGGGTCATAGGCATGATAAAGCAAACTATTACCAAACTAATAGAAAAGGCTACCATCAACTGCTTAAACATTTCGTCTACATAGGTAACCACTTGCTGTTTCTTTTTGTCTTTAAAGCCTTTTATGATACTTACAATGCCTCCAAATGGCATGGCAATGGCCCAAATTAGCGCATGCTGCTCATGTTGTTGAATACTCAATAGATAATCGGTTAAGGCCGACAAAAATACCAAATACCCCCAAAACATGTAATAAAATCCATTGTCTTTGATGTCTCTTTTGGCACTATGAATCATGTCTTCGATAAGTGCTAATGCTTGATTACTTTCCATATTCCTTAGTTATTGATGTTAAAGTGATGATAAGATTGACCTGCGTTGTTGTATAAATGCAAAATATAGTTACCGTTGTTTAATTGGTTCAAACCATAAACCTTTGAGTTTTCTGTGCTACCGCTGAGAACAGTTTTGCCTAACAGATTGTAAATGGTAAAGTGCGTATCCTTGTCTAAGCCCTCTATACTCATTATTTCGCTGGCAGGATTTGGATAAAGCTTAAGTTTTTTATGGGCTTGTTCATGCAATCCATCTGTGTAAAAAAACTGCAATTGATCTACTAAAAACCAACTTCCTGCGATAGGGCTAAATCCGTTTTTGCTCGAACTTACAATAAACAACATAGAATCTGGTAACTCGTTGTTAATATAATACACCGTTGGCACCACCGCATAAGTGTAATTTTCAACAGCAGAGTCCATCTCAAAACTCGCTATGCCAATGGTATCTCTTTTCCCATTCTTCCACTTGCTCAATAGCATAAATACCACATTGGTGTCGCCAATTTCTGGCCCCGATTTATAATAAAAAGTGATACCAGCAGGCAAATGTTGAAACGGAATTCGGTTGTTATCTACATTTGGCATTCCGTTTTGTCCCAATATGTTATTGAGCATTAATAATCCTGGAATGGTGTTAAATGGGCCAACCAGCGTTTCTAGCATCACCGCCTTTTTTCCAACCATTGCATCGCTGCTTTCAAAAGTAGATTCTTCATACCCAAATGCTTTTAATGCATTTAAAGTAAACCAGCCTTGCGGTTCTAGATACTGAACCCCATTCAAAGTTTTTTGTTCCCAATCCTCAAACCCAACATTAGGCAATTGCTGTCCAAATAATACTCCTGCACTCAAAATGAGGCAAGCTAAAATAGGTAGTCGGCGTAAAAAAGTCTTGTTCATGGTGAATTGAATTTGTGATGCAAATGTATAGAGTAGTTTATAATATAAACTAATTTACGATAATTTTAAATATTCTAATTATTGTAAATCAATGGATTAAAATTTTAGGTCTTGTTTCGTCGCTGCCCATTTATTTGAAGTTTAAAGAAGTTTTCCGCCTTGGATTGTGTATTAATGAGAAAAAGTTTTCGTTGATAACAAATACCTTGCGATTTATTTATGAATAAGTACTTTAAAATATTTCTTATAAGCTTTCTTACACTGGCTGGCCTAGCTTTTATTGGTTTTATCCTCATCTATCAAAACATCGATAAACTTAAAAAGTATGCCTTGGATGAACTCAATCAACAATTAAAAACGCCTGTTACCACCAGCGAAATTCAAGTATCTATTTTTAGTACTTTTCCGATGGTTAGCCTAGAGCTCAAAGACATTAGCATGGACGACCCCTTAAGAGCCAAGCATAAACTCATCCAAGCACAAAGGCTTTACCTTGGCTTTAATATCCTAGATGTTATCAATCACAACTATCAAGTTCAACTCATACAGCTCGACAGCGGTAGCCTCAATTTGTACATAGATAAAAAAGGCAGGCAAAATTTTGATGTGCTTAAATCCTCTAGTTCCCAAGCCAGTTCAGCATCATCCAATGCCTTTTCGTTTCAGTTAAATAAGGTCGGGTTGAACCGAATGCGCGTACAATACAAAGACGTTCAGGCCTCCTCGGATTTGGATGTGTATGCCAGCGAAGCCCACATTGCAGGGAAATTTAATGAAAAGGCTTTTCAAATGAACCTAAAACTAAGTGGTTTGTGTCAACACATGCAATTTGGAACGCTTTCTCTGTTTAAAGAAAAAAACATCAATTTAAACTTGGCCTTTCAAGTAGATAATCAAAAGAACCTATACACCATACAAACTGGCGATTTTGCCATCAACACCTTGTTTCTGCACCTCAGCGGAGACATGGCGTTTCAACCCAAAACTTCGAAGTATAATTTAAATTTTTCTGCCGATAAAATTACCATTCAAGATTTAATTTCTGTGTTGCCTGTAGACATGCCAAGTAGTGTAAAGGATTATGCCTCGCAAGGAAAAGTATTTTTTAAAGGTTCCTACAAAGGCAATCAAACCCACCAAGAAAGTCCGCAATTGTTAGTAGATTTTGGTATCGAAGACGGCATGCTAACAGACCCTCAATCGGGTTTAAAAATTACCGATATCAACCTCAAAGGCCAATACAACGGAAACAGTCAATTAGAACAAGCTAGCTTAAGCATTTCAGATTTAACAGCCAAGTTACCAGGTTCAAACATCAAAGGAAACTTAGCGCTCAGTAACTTAGTGAAACCACAAATGTTGGCAGAATTATCGGGCATTGGCGACTTAAACGAGCTGCACCAGTTTTTTAAATTCGAAGATGTAAAAGCCATCGCTGGTAACCTTAATTTTACCATCACTGTAAAAGGTAGTAAAGTAGATAGCAGCTGGGTTTGGGATTCAAATTTCTCTAAAGGATTATTTAAACTATCTGCACCCAATTTAAGCTTAGATTATCTTTCTAAACCATTCGAAAATATTGAATTAGCCAGTTCTTTAACTGGTAATAGCCTTAGCCTTGAGTCTTTAAGCTTTAAAATTGGCCAGAGTGATTTTGCCATCAATGGCTCATTCCCAGATTTCATGAGTATTTTAGAGCATCAGCCAAAAACATTTACAGGCAGCTTAAACCTCCTTAGTAAACAACTGTCATTAGAAGACTTGTTGGTTTATGATGCCAGCGACCCCAAAGAGGCAGGGGATGAGGCCTTTGATTTTAGGTTGACCCTAAACGTGGAGGCAAAGAAATTTTCTGGCGATAAGTTTCTGGCCAACAACCTAAAATGTAAAGCCATACTATTACCTAACCGAACCGAATTGCCTTATTTTAGCTTGCAAACCTGCTCTGGATCCTTTGCTGGCGAAGCTTCTTGGCAAATGCAAGAAAATGGTTATGTGTTAAAAGCCAATCACCAAGCCACCCACATAGACCTTACACAACTGCTACAATCCTTTGATAATTTTGGCCAAACAGAAATTACCTCTAAGCACCTCAAAGGCTTTCTTTCGGCTCAAACAGACATGATAGTGAGCTTTGATAAAAAAATGAATGTTAACCTAGAGCAGTTGTTATTGGTAAGTTCTATGAACATTAAAAACGGAGAGCTCATAGATTATACGCCCCTTTTGGGATTATCTAAATTTGCTGAAGTAGAGGAGCTTAAGCACATTAAATTCTCTGATTTGCAAAATACCCTAACCATCAGAAATAATCAGATAAGCATCCCCGAAATGCAAGTAAAATCCAATGCCTTTAACTTGGGATTAAGTGGTAAACATACCTTTGAAAATGTAGTAGATTACAAAATAAAACTAGCCCTTTCTCAGCTCATTCGCAAGAAACGAAAAGTACAACCCAACGAATTTGGAGAAGAAGATCCTGTTTCTAAAAACTGGACCATCTACCTTCATATTCATGGCCCCATCTCAGATTTAAAGTACTCCTTCGACAGAAAAGGCGCCTCCCAGCAACTTAAAGAGGAGGTAAAGAAAGAAGGAGAAAACATCAAAGAAATTTTGAAACAAGAATTTCAAGTTAAAAAAGATACCAGTCTTCGTAAAGTAGAAACCCAAAATAATAACCCTGATGAACTCGAGTTTGAAGAAGAGTAAATTACTCCTCATTGCCATTTTAATTTTTGGCCTACACCAGCCATTATTGGCCCAATCTAAATCTAAATTTGCTTTGGTAGGTTCCATCAATATTGGACTTGGATCTGCCATTATCACCAACGAAAAGTATCAGAACTTTATGGATACGATGCAGTCTACCAGCAATTTTGTGCTCACTAAATCGGCAAATGCTTGGTTGATGTATAGCCTTAGCAAGAAATCCGACTTGCTAATTGGCATTGGCTACCAAGAAGCTGCCTTTGGCAGAAGACAAGACAACCTCAACTTTAGAAATTATACCTATCCAGGGATGGGCGTGGGTAAAATAGAGGATTTGTCTAATATAGAACGTGGCATTCAATACACTTATAGGTTTAGTTATCTAAATGTGCCAGTGCAATTAATGCTTAATACAGGCAGAACCAGCAACTACAAATGGACATTTAGCTTTGTGCCTGGAGCGGCCTTGAATATTTTGCTTAACCATCAAATGATTGCCGACCTAGATGCAGGCTTTACAATAGACCAACAAGATAAATTCACCTTTGATTCTACAGGTTTCAAGGCTAGACCCCTTAATATCAACTTAAATGCAGGTTTTAGGTTTCAGAAAAAAGACGAAGAAGGCATGTCGTATTTTATTCAACCTATGGTAACAGTGTACCCATTATCTGTTACTACCTCAGATTTAAAAGCTGTTCCTTATACCTTGTCGCTGCAATTGGGAGCGGTGTTTTCAGCCTCTAAAAAGTAATGGATATTACCAGATTTACCATTAGGGTTTACGGACTCTTATTAAACCAACAACAACAAGTTTTGCTGGTGCACGAGAAAATGCCTCATCTACATTTTACAAAATTTCCAGGTGGTGGAATGGAGTTTGGAGAAGGCACGCGCGACTGCCTCGCAAGAGAGTTTAAAGAAGAAACGGGTTTGGATGTATTAGTAGGAGAACATCTTTATACCACTGATTTTTTTCAACCCAGTGCTTTTAAACAAGGTGATCAATTGGTAGCCATTTACTATCAAGTAGAATTAGCCCACCCCAATCAATCTGTTTCATTAGAAGAAAGAACCATCACCTCAGGAGGAAAGGAAGAAACATTGCGTTTTTTTTGGCAAGACCTTGCCACTTTTAACCCCGATGAACAACTTACTTTCCCCATTGATAAAATTGTGGCACGAAAATTTCTAAGAGATTCTTTATAATAGCAGCGTATGAAAAAGTTCATCTTTTTATCTTCGGCATGGATATTATTGTCCATCGTGGCTTGCAAGAGTTCTTTTAATGGAATGGAGCAAGTGAAAATTCCTTTTAAAGGAAATGCCTATGAGTCTAATAGAAGATTCTTTAGAAGTGTGGCAAGTGGCGAAAGCATTAGCATGGAAACAGCCCGCAGCAAAGCCTTACTCACCGCCAACCAACGAATTGCATCCTCGGTTCAAACCGAAATAAAAAATGTTACAGAAAACTACCTTAACGAAAGAAAAGATGGTGCCCAATTAGGTGACTATGGCGAAAGATTTCAGCAATTAACCCGAGAGGTAATGAGCACCAGCATCAATGGGATGAGAACCTTTGACGAGAAAATCTTTATGAAACCAGATAAAACCTATGTGGTTTGGGTGGCTGTAGAGGCGCGTAAAAAAGAAATCTACAAGCGCATGAAACAACAAGCCAAAGAACGTTCAACCCTTAGCGAAAAAGAAAAAAAGGCCATCGACGAAATGATAGACAAGGCCATTGCCGAAACCGGAGACACCGATAACTAATTTCATCATTTGTTGTATTGCCATGGATTTGTTATTTTTACCCAACTAATCGTATAACATGACCGATCTTATTAGTGAAGACGATTTTGCCAAGGCCCTTAAACTAGAAAAGGTAAAATTAAACCTGCTTGCCCCAGCATTGATGCGGTTGTTAAAGCTTGATGAGGTAAACGAAATATATTCAGAGAACTTTGAATATAAAGGCGCCGATTTTGCTGCTAAAATGCTTGAAAAAATGGGGGTAGACTATGAGGTAAGTGAAAGCGATATTGCCAATATCCCCAAAAGTGGCCCCTTTATTTTGATTGCAAATCATCCTTATGGTGGCATTGATGGCATTATTTTGATGGCCATCCTTGGGAAAATTAGACCCGATATAAAGTTTCTTGCTAATTTCTTACTAGAGCAAATAAAACCCCTCAGTGAGTTAATTATCGCTGTCAATCCTTTCGAAGAATTGGCAGATAAATCCATGAACATTAAAGGGGTTAAACAAATTCTCGAACATCTAAAATCCAGTCCAATTGCCATTTTCCCTGCCGGAGAGGTAAGTGCCTTAAACCTTAATAACCTAAAGATTACAGATAAAAAGTGGGAGCCTGCAGTAGGTAAAATCATTGCAAAAGCTGGATTAAAAGTAGTGCCCGTTTATTTCTCTGGCCACAACAGTTTAGCATTTAACTTGCTGGGTTTGGTTCACCCCCGACTTAGAACCATTAAACTTCCATCAGAGATGTTTAATAAATCTAAGCATAAAATTAAACTCAGAATCGGAAAGCCCATTGCATATAAAGAGATTGAAGATTTGGATCAACCCAAACTACTTAATTTTTTGCGAGCCAAAACCTATGCCTTAGGGGCAAGTGAAGAGCAGAAGAAGAAGTTTAAAATTGATTTAAAGAAATTAGCCAAACCGCAAGAAGTAATACCTGCTATACCAGTTGCTGCGCTCATAAGCGATTTAACTCAATTACCCGAAGAAGCTAAACTCTTTTATTACGATAACTTCGAGGTGTATATTGCAGATTATGATGCCCTGCCTAATATCATTAAAGAAATAGGCCGATTAAGAGAAATTACCTTTAGAGAGGTGGGCGAAGGTACCAATAGAAGCATCGACTTAGATGAGTTTGATAAGTATTACAAGCACTTGTTTATTTGGGATAAAGAAGCCAATGCCATTGCGGGGTCTTATAGAATTGGAGAAGGGGATAGGCTGTTTAGAAAGTTTGGGGTAAATGGTTTTTATTTAAATCAGCTCTTTAAAATGAGCAAAGAAATGTATCCCATGATTTACCAATCGGTAGAATTAGGGCGCTCTTTTGTGGCTAAAGATTACCAAAGAAAACCAGCCAGTTTAATGCTGCTTTGGAAAGGAATCAATGTATTTATAAAAAGGCAACCCAATAGATTTAAATACATGATAGGCCCTGTGAGTATTAGCAATAGCTTCTCTAATTTATCAAAAGATTTATTGGTAGCCTATATTAGGCACAACCATTGGGATACCAAAATTGCCAAATGGATTGAACCTAAGAAGCGTTTTTCTTACACCTCTAAGGCAGAAGGTAAAAACCTATTGCTGCAAATGCACTCAGAAGACATTAAACTACTCGATAACTTTATTGGAGATATAGAGGGTAATCAAAAACTTAAGATTCCGGTTTTAGTAAAAAAGTACCTAAAGCTCAATGGTAAAATAGTGTCTTTTAATGTTGATCCAAACTTTAACGATTCCTTAGATGGCTTTTTAATTGTAGACATCGCGGGTATTCCAGACGAAGCTTTTGACCTGGTAAACAGATAATAAAAAAGGAGGCCGTGGCCTCCTTTTTAGTTTATTTCGGTTTGAACCAAGATTTACATAAAACGATTTCCTACCCACACAAAACGCTTGCTTACAAACTCACTATTAGCAAACGAAGCATTACCAGCAGGGTTGCCACCACTTAAATGAAAATCACTAAAAGCAGCGTGGCTGTTAATAAAGCCAGCACCTGTAAAATTAAAGCTTACAGGCACAAATACGCTGTTCATGGTTTGGGCAATGTGTTGTTTGGTTTCTTCAGAAGTGGTATAAGCACCGCAAGTTAAAGCACCTTTTTCTTCAGCCAAGGCTTTTGCCAAAGCAATAGATTCAGCAACATCATCGGTTTTAATTACAAATACTACCGGTCCAAAACATTCTTGATTAAAGATATTTCCTTGGGTTTTATCTACTTCAATGATAACAGGCGTAGCAATACGGGCATCTTTAAACTCTTCATTCACGATGGCTTTGCTAGCTAAAACCAATTTACCTCCAAGGTTTTCAGCATTTTTAACCCGGTTAAAGGTGGCTTCTGCTTGGATGGCACCCAAAGTTCCAGGGCCAGCCTTAGGATTATCAACTAAACCAGTGATTGCGGCGCTTAAACCAGCTACCACCTCATCAAAAGAAACAATTCCTTCTGCCGTAGTAACACCATTTTTGCTAATAAAGATATTTTGAGGCGCAGTGCACATTTGACCGCTATATAAACTGGCACTAAAAGCAATATTTCCTAAAACAGATTTCAAGTCGGCTACCGAATCAAGGATAATAGAGTTTACACCCGCTTTTTCTGTAAAGGTGGTTTTAGGTAATTGCTCTATATAATTTCCAAACTCGCTACCACCGGTAAAGTCAACCATTTTCACGGCTTTGTGTTCGGCCAGGTGTTTGGTAATAGGTTCAGATAAAGTATCTGGTGCTAATTGCACGATTGATTTTGCATAACCATTTTCGGCCAACACTTTTTGTAATTCCTCCACTACTATGGCAATAGCTAAAATAGCTTTAGGATGAGGCTTCACAATAGTGGCATTGCCAGTAATTAAGGAGGCAAATAAACCAGGAACGGTATTCCAAACCGGGAAGGTAGAACAACCAATCACCAAAGAGATTCCTTTGGCTACAGGTTTCCAAGTTTTGTTCATTTTCAAATCAAACTTGCCAAGGTTCTTTACCCACTCAGCACTTTCGGGTACACTTTTTAATTCTTTATAACCCATGGCCACAGCCTCTAAAGCCCTGTCGTTGGCATGAGGACCACTTGCCTGAAAGCTCATCATATAGGCTTGGCCGGTGGTATGCATGGTAGCATAGGCAATGTCAAAGAACCTCATCTTCACGCGGTCTAGCGCTTCAATTAATATACCCGCTCTGGTTTCAACAGAAGTATTTCCCCAAATAGTTTGAGCTGCAGAGGCCTTAGAAATAAGGGTGTCTGCGCTAAAAGAAGGGTATTTAACACCAATGCCTACTTGAAGGAACGGAGAAATTTCTTCGCCTACAAAACCCGTTGCGCCCTCTTGATCTAAGGCTTCATAGTTATGATTCATGATAGCGCTAATCCAAGCTTTGGCTTTGGCATCTGCATCTTCTGCGTAGGCTTTTGGATTTTCTGGATAAGGAGAATAGTAGGTTCTCTTGTTTAATGCTTCTAAAGCATCATGTAATAATGCTTGATGCTTTTCAAATAAATTCATAGCTGTGTTCATGTATTGTATTTAGCCTTGCGAAGATAGAACACTAAGTTATAAATGCAATTTCACTTTATATTAAAAGCACTCTTTCGGTTCCCGAGCTTGGTCGAGGGACTCTTTCT
>CAYUDC010000025.1:0-1836 GCA_964443415.1 uncultured Chitinophaga sp.
GCCTTTTTAGAAGTAGGCGGTTACCAAGATAACATTCACCTTGCCTCTGGCGATGATGAATTTCTATTGCATAAAATCTTTAAGAAATACCCACATGAAGTTTGGTTTTTAAAAGATAGACGAGCCATTGTAGAAACTTCTCCTAATGCTTCTTTAGATCAATTGGCACAACAACGCACGCGCTGGGTTTCTAAAAGTACCAAGTACGAAGACCGCTATATTACGGCCATTCTGGTAGCGGCTTACTTATTTAACTTTAGTATTATTTTTAATTTGATTTATGGTTGTTGGCAACCTTTATACTTAAAAGTAGGTTTGGTTCAAGCCGCCATAAAAACAGCCATTGAAGGATTGTTTTTATTTGAAGTTAGTAGATTTTTTAACAAACGATATTTGCTTTGGTATTTGCCATTGGCAGAACCCTTTCATATTTTGTATGTTATCATTATTGGTATTTGGGCCAACCTTAAACCATATACTTGGAAAAATAGAACGCATCACTCATGATACATGAAATAGACGACATTGCTTACGACATATTAAACTGCATTTACTTTGTAGAGCCTTTTGAAAAGATACTTGAAGAAGTAAATTATCCAGCCAATATTGTGGCGGATGTATTAAAATCTCTTATCCAAAAAAAATTGGTAGTAGCCATGCTTTGGAACGAAGAGCTGCAAGAATATAAGCGCAGTTTTATTTACGATTCAGACAATATGCACGCCTACTCCTACCTTGCCACCAAAGAAGGATTGTTGGCTCATAACTCTAGGTAAACATGCTTTCTAAGCTACGCGGTATCATCATTGAGCATATTCCCTATTCAGACAATAGCCTGATTCTAAAATGTTATACCGATGTGTGGGGTATGCAGAGTTATATGGTAAGTGGCATCAAGGGTAAAAAATCAGCCATTAAACCTTCTCAATTGATGCCATTAACCTTGGTAGAGATGGAAGTTTACCATAAACAAGGCAAAGGCTTGCAGCGCATTAAAGAGTTAAAGACTTGGCCTGTATTAAATCAAGTGCATTTTAAAATAGAAAAATCGGTGATTGCCATGTTTATGGCCGAACTCATTGGTAAATGCCTGCGCGAAGAGCAACAAGCAGATGAAGATTTGTTTTCGTTCTTACATACCTCCATTCAAATTTTAGACTTATCTGAGCAGTCGCTAGCCAACTTTCCATTGCTGTTTATGCATCAGCTAACACGCTATTTGGGCTTTTATCCTAAGAATAATTATGAGTTGCATTTGGGTGAGTTTAGTTTAATGGAAGGCTCTTTTGTGAGCCCTGGTAATTTAGGGGCAGATTTTATTCCAGAAAGCCTAGGAAAAAGTTTTCACCTCTTAGGGCAAACAGCCTACGAGCAAATGCATGCTTTGGCTTTAACCGTAAACGAAAGAAGGCAATTACTTTCACACCTTACGCGTTATTATCAGCTGCATGTAATGATGTTTGGTGAATTAAAATCGCCAGCTGTGTTGCAAGAAGTTTTGAATGGTTAATTTTGTGCTATGAGAAAATTATTGTTCCTTTTTGCCTTATTGGCTCAAAGTGTTTTTGCCCAAGAGCAAATTAAACATCCGCAACTTAAAGGTAAGCTCTACAGGTTTAGCGACGTAAAAGGAACAGGTTTACCTCCCAGAAATGTAGATGTTTGGGTGCCTGCCAACTTCGATTCTAGCGGACGTACACGTTATGCTGTTTTGTATATGCACGATGGCCAGAATTTGTTTTTGCCTGGCAATGCCTTTGGGGGCAAAGAATGGGGCGTAGACGAAGCCATGGATAGCTTGTTAAGGCTCAAACAAATTAGACCCACCATTGTGGT
>CAYUDC010000025.1:1936-5114 GCA_964443415.1 uncultured Chitinophaga sp.
AACCACCAAATCTATTTTGATTATGGCACCGAAACCTTAGATGCATGGTATGGCGCTCATCAACCACGCATGGATTCGCTTTGCAGAGAAAGTGGTTATAACAGCATCAAGAGTTATTTAACATTAAAATACCCGGGTGCCCCACACAATGAAGAAGCGTGGCGCAGCCGGGTATCTATTCCGTTATTGTTTATGTTAAAGCCTAATACTTGGTAAGGTTCTCACGCATTTTTTTAGCGTTCTTGGCACTGTAACCAAAGTAAATTAAAAGGCCAAATACCAACCAACCTAAAGCACTAATTAGGGTTGGAATTGGCAAGCTAATGATCATAGCCAAACAAACCACCATGCCTAAAATAGGCACCAATGGCACCAATGGCGTTTTAAATGGTCTTTCTAAAGAAGGCTCTTTCTTGCGCATAATGATAATGCCTAGGCAAACCAATACAAAGGCAAACAAAGTTCCGAAAGAGGTTAAATCGCCCGCCACACTGCCTGGGATAAATGCTGCAAAGGCACCTACAAAAATTAAGAGAATCCAGTTGGCTTTATAAGGCGTTTTAAACTTAGGATGTAACTCGTTAAAAGCTTTAGGCAATAAACCATCCTTACTCATAGAGAAGAATACACGGCTTTGGCCCATTAACATCACTAATATCACCGAAGAGAAACCAGCTAAGATAGCTACAGTAACACTAGTACCTAACCATTCATATCCTTTCATGTATTGCTGAATGGCATAACTTACCGATGCTTCTTTACCAGCAGTTTTAAACTCCTGCCAGTTGGCCACACCCGTTAATACATGGCCAAATAAAATATAAAGGATCGTACAAATAACCAATGAACCTAAGATCCCAATAGGCATATCGCGCTTTGGATTTTTAGCTTCTTGCGCGGCGGTACTCACGGCATCAAAACCAATAAAGGCAAAGAATACAATGGCTGCTCCACCCAATACGCCACCAAGGCCATGTTGGAAGAAGCCAGAATGGCCCAAGGTGCCTTCTGGAATCATATAAGGCTCGTGGTTGGCAGGGTTAATAAATTGCCATCCTAGTCCAATAAATAACAATACTATCGCTACTTTAATAAATACGATGATGGAGTTAACCAAGGCCGATTCTTGTGTTCCTTTAATTAATAATAGGGTCAACAAGAATAAAATTAACAAAGCTGGGGCATTGATAAAACCTCTGGTAACCTCTACCAAGCTGCTTAAGTTTTCTGGTAAATGTTCATACACCTCATCACTTAATAGGAGGGTACCATTTTTCACAAACTTGCCTTGGTCTGGTAAGGCAGCCACAATTTGATCTATATTGGCTTGGCCAATTACTTTCTTAGAGCTTTCTAAGGGCGAGTGACACCATTCGTAAGGAATGGCTCCGCCGAGTAGGTTATTTAAATATTCGCTCCAAGCAATAGAAACGGTGGCAGCACCTAGGGCATATTCCATTATTAAGGCCCAACCAATAATCCACGCTACCAACTCGCCCATGGTTACATAAGAGTAAGCATAAGCGCTACCTGCAATCGGAATCATAGCTGCAAACTCTGCATAGCAAATGCCCGCAAAGGCACAACCAACAGCTGCAATCATAAAACTCATTGTAACAGCAGCACCCGCAGCTTCTGCCGATGCAGCAGCAGTTCTTACAAATAAGCCTGCTCCAATAATGGCACCCACGCCCAATGCTACAAGGTTTGCAGCAGTTAACGTTCGCTTAAGTTGCGAGCCATCATGATGTTTTAATAAATCCTGAAGGGATTTTGTGTAGAAAAAATTTGCCATAAGATATTGTCAATTCTGACTGGCAATATAAAAGAAATCTACTGAAATAAAAGTGGTTTATCCGCCTTCCATAAAGTCTAATTTCTCTTCGCTTTCCGATTCAAACTTAGAACAATCCATCTCTATGTTTAGGGGCGATTGTGGCGCTGGCCATTCGTTAACCACATTTATTAAGCCTGGTGTAGCGGTAACTTTTTGCATATACTCTGCCCAAACCGGCATGGCCATGGCTGCACCCGAGCCAAGATCCATGGTTCTAAAATGAATGGCTCTATCTTCCCATCCCATCCATAAGCCACTCACCAAGGTAGGGGTGATACCCATAAACCATGCGTCGCTGTAATTTTGCGTGGTACCTGTTTTTCCGCCACAAGCACCTGGAATTTTAAACCTATATTTTACTTGAGCTGCTGTTCCGCTGGTAGTGGTTTGTTCTAGCATTTTACACATGATATAAGCGGTTTGTTCACTTAAGGCTTCTTTGGTTTCTGGAATATTTTCAAAAATCACATTGCCATTCTTGTCTACAATTTTGGTATAATATATCGGTTTGATCCAAACGCCTTTGTTAGCAAATGCCGAGTAGGCACCTATCATTTCGTATAAAGAAATATCGGCTGTGCCAAGTGCCGAGGCAGGGTAGGGCTCTATCTTACTTTTAATGCCCATTCTGTTAGCATAACTTATCACGGTTTTGATACCGTCGTCACCCAGCATTTTTAATACGTTTAAGCAAATTAAGTTGAAAGACAATTTTAAACCCCTAAACATGGTCATGGTAGGTGTGCTATATTTTTCATCGGCATTGCTAGGGTTATAATCTGGGTATCCTTCAAAGCTCACTGGCTTATTAGGCACCATGGTGCAAGGCGAAAAGCCATTGTCTACCGCTGCTGTATAAACAAAAGGTTTAAAGGTTGATCCAACCTGCCTTTTGGCGGTAACATTTACATGGTCGTATTTAAAATATTTATAGTTATGCCCGCCTACCCAAGCTTTTATTTTGCCCGTTGTAGGGTCCATACTGGCAAAGCCACATTGCAAAAAGTACTTGTAGTATTTAATACTGTCCATAGGGGTCATCATGGTATCTATTTCGCCACGGTTGTAGCTGTAAACACGCATCTTAACTTTGGTATTAAAGGCAGCAGTAATTTCTGATTCGGATTTCCCTAATTTCTTTAAGATAATATAGCGGTCGCTGCGCTTCATCGATTGCAAAATACCTTCATTAAACTTGCCCCACGGTTCGCGTCCTTTCCAATGTGCATAGAACTTTTTTTGTTGTTCTTTCACTTGGGCGGCTACCACCTCTTCAGCAATTTTTTGCATGGTGGGGTTAATGGTGGTGTAAATCTTTAGTCCGTCTTTGTATAGGTTATA
>CAYUDC010000025.1:5214-24000 GCA_964443415.1 uncultured Chitinophaga sp.
ATGATGGTAAACAAACGGCTATTGTCTATGCCACTGTGTTCGTAAAAGCGAATGTCTTCGGTGGCAATGAGGGCGTTAATTAATTGCGGACTTAAATCTTCGTAATTGGCGTTGCTGCGGTTTTGGAAATAGTACTTTCCCATTAGGCTGCCATCTTCGGCATACACCTCGCTGGCTAATTGTGTGGTAGGGTTTTCTAGCTCTTCGATAGGAGGTAACTGTCCAAACCAACCTTTAGCTATGGCGGTAATTAAGCCAGCTAGCAGAAACAAACCTACAAAGGCTCCAATCCAAAGTAGTCTTAAATACTTCCAGTAAGGGCTTTTCCAAAAATTATCTTTCCAACTCATTTTTTGTCTGGTATTTGTTGTAATTGCTTTTTAAAGAAGGCTTCAAATTCTGCTACCTTTTTATCCTTCAGTACTTTTTTAAAGTTAACCCCAGAGATCACATATTCAATATAGTCTTGGGTTAACTTCAATTTTTTATTTTTAAAATCAGTAAGCTTCAGGCCATTAAGGTATTCATTGGCTTGCTTAAAGTTGCTAAACTCCCGCACCACAAACAATTGGTAACCTTCGTTACTCACATAAGCATTAACCCTTAATCCTTTGTCTGAGGCATAGGCATCATTGTAGCCATTAATCTGAAGGTTAAATTCGTTGACATCTATTCCAGCTGTTTTAATGGCCAACACATAATAAAAAGGCGTTTCGGTTTCTAGGTCAAATTGTATCTCGGCATTGGTGTCTTTGCCCGCAAAGGCAGCTTTTTTTGCCTCTCTTTTAAGTGCTTTTAAATATTCGTCTGCGGTGGTGGCGGCCTCGGTGCCTTTATGAATGGCGGCTACATTGCCTAAAGCTTTTTCAAACGCCTCGCGGTCTTTGGTTTTGCCAATGCACAATGCTTCTAATAAATCGTATTTCGATTTTAACTTATTCTCTGGCCAGTTTTTGTCGAGGTTAACTTTTTGTGTAAATACCGCTTCGCAATTGCCAGTTTTGTAGGCCTCATACATTTGTGCATAAGCCTCCAAGAGTTGTTTGTTGCTTTCGGCCTCTACATTAATAGGCTTTTTGTTTTGAGCCAATAAGGCATAGTTGCTATTAGGAAATTGTGAGATAAGTTTCTGCTTATATGCTTCAGCTTTAGAGGTATTCTTTTTATCTGAATAGGCTTTAAACAAATAATAGAAAGTAGCATCCTCATACTCGCTAAATGGGAATCTATCTTGCAGTTTTTCGCCATAGGTAATAGACTCATCCCAATTGCTCAGGTTATCGTAATACATGACGTTTAGGTTATGCAAGGCATCCAACATTTTGGCATTCGACTTCTCTTTTTGGCTGCTGCTAAACGGAACATTCTTTACCCAAGCATCTTTTTCTTTGTTGCCCGTGATGCTTTGTGTGGCTTCTGCTTGCTCACCCGTATTGCCATCATTGCCAGGAGTATTATCTTTCTTGGGTTCTTTATTGTTTGCAGCAGCAGCAGTGTCTGCAGTTTCTTGCGTTTTTTCTTTGGCAGCAATACGCCAAAAATCTTCGTTTTTGCGAGGCCCCCATTTTTTATTGCTAAAAAATTCTGCCGCTCCGCTCGACATGAGGGAAGTATTATAAAAATACCACTCACCGCTACCGCTCCCAATGGTAGGGGCTGCTGGTAACATATTAGCCGCATTTCCTGCAACACTTGCTTGGGCTTTCGCCTTCTTTTTGGCTTCTTTTTCTTCTAAGAGTTTTCTTTTATTGTATTCGGCCATCCACGCATCTACTCTTCGGTTCAACTCGTCATTGCTTAATAAGGCGAGTTTTTGCAAGGAGTCTTGCGTTTCGTAAGCTACCAAGTTATTAATTAAATCTCCTAAAGTAACCTTGGTATTTTTAATGGCGGTAAAGTCTTTGTACTTGGGGTCTAGGGTCAATACCGTACTATCATAATAGGCTTGAGCATTTTTATAATCTTTTCTTTTAAAATACACTTTTGCTACCTCATGAAAGGCCAAACCTTTTTGGGTTCTGTTTTTGGTGCTTAAGGCGGCAGCCTTTTTAAAATCGGCAATGGCTTCTTCTTCTTTGTTAATGGCCATATTAATTTTGCCCATTTCAAACCATATTTGATCGTAATAGTCGAGGTTCTTTTCGTCGCGGGCCATCTTGCGCAAGTTGCGTTTTACCTTGGCTACCGATTTTGGGTCTTTAAGGTCGTACACCTTTAGCAAAGCCAAGGTAGCATTAAAGGCATAATCGTAAGGTGGCACAAATTTGATAACCTTGTTAAAATGCAAGGTGGCTTCTGGGAATTTCTTTTGCTCTAGGCAGAGTTGGCCAAGGATATAGTGGTAGCGAATTTTTTCGTCTTTGCTCAGTTTTCCTTTGAGGGCTAGTTTTAAATGATCGATGGCTTGAGCAGGTTTGTTGGTTCTAAGATCGATATCGGCGGCATTGGCATAAATAAAACCTATGTCTTTTTTGGCAAAGGTTTTCACTTGCATAAGCTGTCCCATGATGGCCTCGGCTTCCTGAAGCTTGTTAAGCCCCAAATAGCATTTGGCAATCCAGCAGGTGCTGAGGTGGGTAAAAGGGCCATCTTTGTATTTGCCTAGAATAAACTGAAAGGTTTCTATGGCAGTATAATAGTCTTGTTTGTAGTAGCGGGTTTTGGCAATGGCAAAATAGGCATCATCGGTATAGCTACCAATTTGGTGCATTTGAATGGTAGCCGAGAATTTTTTGAGGGCTTCGTCTAAAATATTTCCAGCGGTTTTGGCTGCCTCGGGGGTGCCAGTTCTAATAACGGATAAGGTTTGAGAAAAGTCGTCTGGATGTGAGCCTTCTATTTGCTTGATAGCGTCGAGCAGCTTTTGTTCGCCATTAAAATATACATTGTAATGCCCGGTGAGGGTATGGAATTTTCTATTAAGCCATTTATCTTTTGTTGGGCTACAAGCAAATACCAGCAAAAGCAGGGTAGCAAAAGGTATGTTTCTTTTTCTTAGCAAAGTGTGTGGTTTGTTTACCTATATTTGAATTTTGGATTGTACAATTTTAGCCAATCTTTGGCAATATTAGTAATGGTATGGAACCTACAAAGAAAAAATTCATTCATAAACTCAGATACAAGTACAGATTGGTCATAATAAACGACGAATCTTTTGAGGAGAAAATTTCTTTTAAACTAACGCCTATGAATGTGTTTGTGGGGTTTAGTTCTGCGATGGTGCTATTTGCCATTTTAATTATTTCCTTGGTTTTTTATACCTCCTTAAGAGAATTTGTGCCGGGATATACCGATACCAAGAGCAAACGCAATTTACAGGAACTATTGTATAAGACCGATTCTTTGGAGCGCGTATTAAAAACCAAGGAGCTTTATTTTCAGAACATTTCAAATATTATGAAGGGTGGGGAGGGATTGGGAGATAGTACCGCGAAAAATTAATTTAAGGTATAGAATGGTGTGAAATATTTAGCTATCTTTACCTTTATGAAACAATTATTTTTTACCCTTTGTTTTTTGGTATTTGTCTCACTACCCCTAAAAGCCCAAGTTTTACAAACCATAGCAGGAATTAATGGGGATGGTGGATTGGCAAAAGATGCGGCAATTAATGAAACAAATGGAATAGCGATTAATGAGGCAGGAGATATTTATATTTCAGACAGAGCAGTTTCTGTTGTAAGAAAAATTTCTTCAAAAACTGGAATCATAACTACCATTGTAGGTAATGGAGTTTCAGGTTATTCTGGTGATGGTGGGCAAGCGAGGTTAGCCAGCTTAAATCAGCCTGGGGATATCGTGCTTGATCGTGCAGGTAATTTATACATTGCTGATGTAATGAATTATAGGGTAAGAAAAGTAGATGTAATTACTGGAATAATAACAACTATTATTGGGAATGGTGTTTACGGAAATTCTGGAGATAATGGGCTTGCCACTATGGCTAATATTGGAATAATAAATCAACTTGCCATAGATAATGAAGGAAATATTTTTTTCGGAGGTTCAGGAGTGCGAAAGTACAATGCTTCTAATGGCTTCATTACCAAAATATATTCTGAAAATGTGAATGGGATAGCTGCTGACAAAAATGGAAATTTATTTTTAAGCTCAAACTCAAATTATATTCTTAAACTCACCCTTAGTACCGGATTGGCAGGAATCTTCTATAATTCATCAACTTCTGGAAATATTAATAAATTGGCACTAGATAGTTCAGGGAATCTATTTATGATGTTTAATTTGAGTGGCAAATTATCACAAATAGGAAAGTTGGGAAATAATGCAGAAAATTTCAGGGTAATTGCGGGTGATGGTAACTTTGAGTATAGCGGAGATGGCGGTTTAGCTAGGTTTGCTGGAATAGGGAATTGCACTGAATTTGCCTTGGATTTAAATGCTAATTTATTTATTGGGGATGCGGGTTTTTATAGATTGAGAAAAATTAGCGCAGGTTCGGAAATCATCAATACCATTGCTGGCAATGGATGTTATGGAGGAGATGGAAATGCTGCTGAATCTTCATTTTTAAATAACCCCTCTAATGTTGAAGTAGATTTATGGGGTAATATTTTTATAGCTGATGCCAATAATCATAGAATTCGCAGAATTGATGCCATTACAGGCATAATTGCAACAGTTGCAGGTAATGGTTTGGGTGGGTTTAATGGGGATAGTATTTTAGCAACTAACGCAATGTTATTTCTACCAACAGATATTGCAATAGACCAATTTGGAAATATTATTATTGCTGATGCAGCAAATCATCGAATTAGGAAAGTTGATGCTTCCTCAGGGCTCATAACAACCGTTGCGGGTAATGGAATTGCAGGCTTTTCTGGTGATAATTTAGATGCGAAGAATTCCAAATTAAATAACCCCAATAACATCTGTTTAGATAATTTCGGAAACATTTATATTTCTGATAGAGAAAATCATCGAATTAGAAAAGTTGCCATTTCATCTGGTATGATTAGTACTATTGCTGGAAATGGTATCCCTGGATTTAGTGGTGATAGCGGTCTAGCCAATTTTGCGAAAATTACTCAACCTATGGGTTTAGATATTGATTCTAGCGGAAATATTTTCTTTGCGGATGATGCAAAAAGAATAAGAAAAATTGATGCGGGTTCAAAAATAATTTACACTATAGCCGGCAGTGGAGGATTTAATTTTAATGGAGACACCATCAATGCATTAAATGCCAACCTTAATTTTACCTATCTTACGCTTAATAAGTATGGTGATATTCTTTTGAATTCTCATAATAGAATTAGAAAAGTAGCTTCAAATACAAGAATTATTACCACGGTGGCTGGAAATGGTGTTCGAGGTTATGGTGATGAGGTTGAAGATATAGCTGCGGGTTTAGGTGGAGTACGCGGAATCGCAATCGATACTAAAGGGAACATTTTTTTTGCCGAATCACCTTTCAACCGCCTGCGCAAGATCAGCTATCAAAACGAATTTACAATTTGGAGCAGCACATTGTTGCCCAAAAGGGAGGACACAGTGACGCTTTATACTAGCTACCAAGATTCGGCAAGTTATTTTGAATGGAATGTTAGCCCCAATACGTTTTCATTTATCATGGGAACCAACGCCAACTCGGGTCAACCCAAAATAAAGTTTAACAAAATGGGATTGTATAGCATTCAATTAAAGCTTGTATATAAGGGTGATACCTTAACTAAAACAAGACTTCATTATCTTAATGTTTTGAACCCATTGTTGCAGAACTTAGACTTTACAGCCAACAAAATCAATCCGTCTTATTTGGATACCCTATCCTTAGATTTGATGTTTAATGATACGGCGGAGCACATTCAATGGACGATAAGTCCCAAAACCTTTAGTTTTATTGAAGGCACCAACCAAACGTTAAGGCAACCAAAGCTAAGGTTTAACCAAAAAGGTTTGTACACGGTACAGGTAGCAGTAGCTTATAAAGGCGATACACTTATTAAAACCAAAACCAATTATATTTCTGTTGGCAGTCCGCCTTTTCCACCACTGAGTTTTACGAGCAATAATCAGCTGCCAAAAATAGGAGATACGGTAAGCTTAGTTCCGCAGTTTTTGGATAGTATTTGGTTTTATAAATGGACAGTTACACCAGAGCAGTATAATTATTTGACAGGCAGCAGTACCAGTTCGGCTTCGCCGCAAATGGTATTAACAGGAGTAGACCAATATTATGATGTTACCTTGCAGATTGGATATTACTTAGATACCCTTAGCACAAGCCAAAAAAAGTTTTTTTATGTGTCAAAGTCTAATGGCTTGGCGCAACAAGCACAACAGGCCTATTTGGTTTACCCAAATCCAAGCTCGGGCAAAATAACCATTGAAAGCCAAGGTAAACAAAACCCAATACTTTGCGAGGTATGGGATGTTACAGGGAAGTTACAAGCAAGCCAAAGCATAAGCCATCCTCAAACCGAGCTAAGCCTTCCATCAGCCCAAGGGCTTTACCTTTTACAAATAAAAGATTCCGAGGGCCGTGTTGTCATGATGAAAGTTATGAAAGAGTGAGGGTGGAAAATTGGAAAGGTTAGTTAACCACCAAACCATAGACTTTTGGCTAAAAACAAAAAAAAGTTAGATTTGTAACTTCACCTATTTGTGTTGAACCTAAAAGCGAAAGAGTATGGCAATGTTTAAACCTGCAAAAAACACCACCTTCAATCCTCAGGAAATTAATATCCTTAATGCGGGCACGCGCATCCAGGGCGACCTTGCCTCGGAAGGAGATTTGCGCGTGGATGGTTCGGTTCAAGGCAATATAGACGTTAAAACCAAATTGGTTTTAGGCCAAAGTGCCCATGTTAAAGGAAACATTGCCGCCCAAAACTGCGATATTTCTGGCGTGGTTACAGGAAATGTAATCGTGAGTGAATTGCTCACCATAAAGGCAACCGCTAAAATTACGGGCGATATCACTTGTAGTAAATTAATTATAGAGGCAGGTGCCGAGTTTAATGGCAAAAGTGCCATGAAACCTGCTGCCATGGCTGCTGAGTTTAGAAACAACCCTGCTAAAAGTCAGGCCGCTGTGAGCGAAACAGCCTCTTCATGAAACGCCCCCAAGACAGAACTTGGCTAAAATATACCAATCTGGGCTTTCAAATGATAGGCACTATGGTGGTATGCGCCTTGGGAGGCAAATATTTAGATGCCTACCTGCAAAATAAGTTCCCTGTTTTTACCTTAATATTGGTAGTTTTTGGTGTTTTTGCCGCGCTTTACCTTGTTTTAAAAGATTTACTTAAAAAATAATTAATATCACTTTGGTTTCTGAGCTAGCAAAGAATACTTTTGCGGTCGAATTGACATGCAAAAATTAAATTTCCATAAATTCTTGGTGGTACTCACAGTAGTTTGTGGGCTAATTATCCTTGCATTTCAAAATTTGCAAACCAAGTGGGAGCTCGATCCTCTGGTATGGCTTACCTTGTTTTATTTCTTTGCCCTTACTTGGGTAACCTATAAAATTGCCAATTCGGGTGTGAATAAAGACAATAAAACATTTATTTCTAGAATTTATGGTGCAATAGGGATTCGCTTTATATTCTCGGTTTTTCCTTTGTTTATCTACTTGTTGTTCTATCCAAAAAGGGAATTACCGTTTATCGTAAGCTATCTTTTATTGTATTTCTTTTACACAGCTTTTGAAATTTATTTCCTCGTGGTTAACTTGCGACCCGATTTAAACAAAAAGAATCCTTCATGAACGCCAATAAAAAGAAGATTATCAAGTATTTAGTTTTAGGTTTTTTCTTTGCAACGCTATCAGTTTTTGGCGTAAACAAGGTTTTGGCTAACGACACTACCGCTCACAACCATGAAGATTCTACCCATGCTGTGGTGGCCCATACAGAAGAAGTGGCCCATACAGAAGCTCACCCAGCTCCGGCCCATGGCGAAGAAGAAGGTGTGGATGCGGGTAAATTAATCATGGAGCATATTGGAGATGCCCACGATTGGCATATGGCTACCATTGGTCATACCCATGTTACTATTCCACTTCCTATTATTATTAAAGACGCAGCGGGTTTACATATTTTTAGTTCATCTAAATTTCACCATGGCCATGATGCTTATAATGGCTATAAATTAGAACATGGCAAAATTGTAGCTGTGAATGAAGATGGTTCTATCAATGAGCACGCACAATTTTATGATTTGTCTATTACCAAGAATGTGGCAGCTATGCTAATCTCAGTAGTAGTATTATTATGGATGATGTTAAGTGTGGCATCATCTTACAAAAAAGGCAAAGGTGCTGCACCAAAAGGTTTTGCCAATTTAATAGAAATGGGCATCCTATTTATTAGAGACGAGGTGGCTAAGCCAAGCATTGGACCTAAATACATGAAGTTTATGCCGTATTTGCTTACCATTTTCTTCTTTATCTTCTTAAACAACTTATTTGGCTTGGTGCCATTTTTCCCAGGAGGCGCCAATGTAACAGGTAATATCGCTGTAACCTTGGTATTGGCTTTATTTACTTTTGTGATTACTTCTATCAATGGCAACAAGAGCTATTGGGGACATATCTTTATGCCTCCAGGGGTGCCAAAAGCTTTATGGATTTTATTAGTACCTATCGAAATCATTGGAATGTTAAATAAACCTATCGTATTAATGATTCGTTTGTTTGCAAACATCACCGCAGGGCATATTATCATGCTAGGTTTCTTCTCATTGATTTTCATTTTTGGAGCTATGAGCGAAGGCTTAGGCTTAGGCGTATCGGTAATGTCGGTAGCGTTTACCACCTTTATGAATTTCCTTGAGTTATTGGTAGCATTTTTACAGGCATATGTATTTACTTTGCTTTCGGCCTTATATTTTGGCTCGGCAGTAGAAGAGCATGCCCATCACGACGAACATCATTAATTAAATTATAATCAACTAAAAATCAACAATTATGACACTATTAAACATTCTATTACAAGCCGCCGCTGAAGCAGTAGATCCAGGTTTTGCTAAAATGGGTGCTGGCTTAGGTGCTGGTTTAGCTGCAATCGGTGCTGGTTTAGGTATCGGTCGTATCGGTGGTACAGCTTTGGAATCAATCGCTCGTCAACCAGAAGTATCTGGTGATATCCGCGCAAACATGATCGTTGCTGCTGCCCTTATCGAAGGTGCTGCATTCTTCGGTATCGTAGTTTGTCTTTTGATCGTATTACTTTAATTTTTAATAACAGAGGTACAGTTGATTACTGTGCCTCTGTTTACTTTCGATTTTCAATCATAACAATCAAATAAAATGGAATTAGTTAAACCTGGTTTAGGTCTTATATTTTGGATGACCATCACTTTTAGCATCGTGTTGTTCATCTTATCCAAATTTGCATGGAAGCCTATTCTTAATGCAATTAAAGAAAGAGAAGAGTCTATCAACAATGCATTAAACTCTGCAGAAGATGCTCGCAAACAAATGGATGCTTTAAAGGCAGACAATGAAAAATTGTTAAACCAGGCCCGTGCCGAGCGTGATCAGATGCTGAGAGAAGCCACCGAGATGAAAGAAAACATCATCGCGCAAGCCAAACGTTCTGCCGATGAAGAAGGCAGAAAAATCATTGCAAAAGCCAATGAGTCTATCGAGGCAGCTAAGATTAATGCTATGAATGAGTTAAAAACTCAGGTGGCAGTATTATCTGTTGACCTAGCAGAGAAAGTGTTGCGCAAGAAAATGGAAGACCGCAGCCAACAAGAAGCTTTTGTGAACGAGAATTTAAAATCAATTACACTGAACTAACATGTCAGAACAAAGAGTATCCGGCAGATACGCTAAATCATTGGTAGATTTAGCTTTAGAGCGCAAAGCCTTGGATGCGGTGTATGCCGATATGGTTTTGCTTAAGCAAACCATTGAGGCCAATAGCTCTTTAGCCAATATGCTAAAAAGCCCTATCATTAAAACAGACAAAAAACAAGCGATTGTAAAGCAAGTTTTTAGTAACTATCTTTCAGAACTTAGCATCACCTTTATCAATTTGGTGGCCGCTAAAAACAGAAGTTACTACTTATACGACATCGCTATACAGTTCATTGTGCAATACAATGAAATAAATAAAATTACTACCGCCCATGTTAAAACCGCTGTGGCCATTAGCGCAGAGGTTCAGGCAGAGGTTAAACGTTTCTTAGAAGCGCAAACCGGAAAGCGTGTAGAACTAAAAAACTCAGTAGACCAAGAGCTTATTGGTGGCATGGTCATCCAAATAGAAGACCGCCTATATGATGCCAGTATCTCGGGTAAACTAAGAAAAGCAAAACAAGAATTATTAAACACTTACATTTCAAAATAACAGTTCATTATGGTAGAAATAAGACCAGATGAGGTATCAGCAATCATCAGAGAGCAACTCAGTAGCTTTAAGTCTGAAACCGAATTAGAAGAAGTAGGTACCGTGCTCCAAGTGGGCGATGGTATTGCACGTATTTACGGCTTAACCAAAGTTCAATCGGGTGAGCTCATCCAATTCTCCAATGGTGTAGAAGGAATCGTTCTTAACCTAGAAGAAGATAACGTGGGTGCTGTATTGCTTGGTTCATCAGACCAAATTGTAGAAGGCGATACCGTTAAAAGAACTGGTAGAATTGCCTCCATTAAAGTAGGTGAAGGCATGGTAGGCCGTGTAATCAATACTTTGGGTCAACCTATAGACGGTAAAGGACCATTGAGTGGCGATTTATACGAGATGCCGCTTGAGCGTAAAGCGCCAGGTGTAATCTACCGCGAACCTGTTAAAGAACCACTTCAAACAGGTATCAAAGCGATTGATGCCATGATTCCTATCGGACGTGGACAACGCGAGTTGGTAATCGGCGACCGTCAAACTGGTAAAACAGCGGTGTGTATCGATACCATCATCAACCAAAAAGAATTTTATGATGCAGGTAAGCCTGTATATTGTATTTATGTAGCTTGTGGTCAGAAAGCATCAACCGTTGCTCAGGTGGTTAAAACCTTAGAAGAGCGCGGTGCTATGCCTTATACCATCATCGTATCGGCTACTTCATCAGATCCAGCGCCAATGCAATTCTTTGCTCCTATGGCAGGTGCTGCTATTGGCGAGTTCTTCCGTGATACCGGTAGACCAGCCTTGGTTATCTACGACGATTTATCAAAGCAAGCCGTGGCTTACCGCGAGGTGTCTTTGTTGTTGCGTCGTCCTCCGGGCCGCGAAGCTTATCCTGGAGACGTATTCTACTTGCATAGCCGCTTGTTAGAGCGTGCCGCAAAAATCAATGCTACCGATTCTATCGCGCAGCAAATGAACGACCTTCCTGCTTCTATCAAGCACATGGTAAAAGGTGGAGGTTCTTTAACCGCTCTTCCAATCATCGAAACACAAGCAGGCGACGTTTCTGCCTATATCCCAACCAACGTAATCTCTATTACAGATGGTCAGATATTCTTAGAGGCTAACTTGTTTAACTCGGGTATCCGCCCAGCCATCAACGTAGGTATTTCGGTATCACGTGTGGGAGGTAATGCTCAAATTAAATCGATGAAGAAAGTAGCTGGTACCTTAAAATTGGATCAGGCCCAATACCGCGAATTGGAAGCATTCTCTAAGTTTGGTTCAGACCTAGATGCTGCTACAAAATCTGTATTGGCAAAAGGTGCTCGTAACGTAGAAATTCTAAAGCAAGGTCAGTTTGCCCCACTTCGTGTAGAGCAACAAGTGGCCATTATTTACTTAGGAACAAAAGGTTTATTGTCTGCTGTACCAGTAAATAAAGTAAAAGAATTTGAAACCGAGTTCTTAAACTATATGGAAAACAAACACATCGACGTGTTAAATTCCATTAAAAAAGGTGGCATTGGCGACGATGTAACCGGAGTATTAGAATCAGTTTGTAAAGAATTAACAGCTAAATACAGCGCATAATTCGGTTTGAACCGAAAGGCTTAACATACACACATGGCCAATTTAAAAGAAGTAAGGATAAGGATTGCATCGGTAAACTCAACGCAGCAAATCACTAAGGCGATGAAGCTGGTGAGTGCTACCAAATTGAGACGTGCGCAGAACGCCATTCTGCAAATGAGACCCTATGCACAAAAGTTAAATGGTATTTTGGCAAACCTTTCAGATTCAATGGATATTGATTCTTTAAAGGTGTATTTCGACCAAAGACCTATTAACAATGTGTTGTTGGTGGTGATCACTTCAGACAGGGGACTGTGCGGTTCATTTAATGCCAACGTAATTAAGTTGGCCAATAAGCTTATCCGCGAAGACTATGCAGGAAAGAACATCACCATTTTGCCAATTGGTAAAAAAGGTGCTGAGTTTTTCTCTAAGGTAGATGGCGTAAAGGTAAATACCAGTTTCAAAGATACCTTGCAGCATCTTTCGGCACAAAGCGGCTTCCAAATTGGCGAGTACGTGTTGAACCAATACAGCGCCGGTAAATTTGATAAGGTAGAGATTGTGTACAATCAGTTTAAGAATGCGGCAACGCAAATCTTAAGCAATGATGCATTCTTACCTATTGTAAAGCAGGCAAGCAAACAAGCGGCTAAAACCGACTTTATCTTCGAGCCTGGCAAAGAAGAAATCTTGTTGGAGTTAATTCCAAGGATTTTAAAGACACAGATTTACCGTTCCTTGTTAGATTCGTTTGCCTCTGAACATGGTGCCCGTATGGTGGCCATGGATAAGGCCACAGACAATGCAGGAGAGTTAATTAAAGCTTTAAAGTTAGAATACAACCGTGCCCGTCAGGCAGCCATTACTACCGAGATTTCAGAAATCGTTGGTGGAGCCGCCGCCTTAAGCGGAGCATAATTCAGGCTAAACCTTTTTAAAAACAGCCGAATCACGAGTAGTGGTTCGGCTGTTTTGGTTTTAAAGCTAATCTACTTTTATAATTTTTTGAGTTGTTATCTTTCCATCTTGACCTTTTGCATTAAGGTAGTACATGCCAGCTTTTAAGTGTTCAAGATTTAAAGTTTCATTTGGTACAATGGTTTGGAAATGAGCCAATCTGCCGATGTTATCATAAATTTTTAGCTGCACATTGTTGGCATCAAATTCAATTGTAATTTCTTTTGAAAATGGATTAGGGTAAATCTTCAAATTGTTTGATGAAAATTCCTGGTTTTCAGTCCCTAGGATAATATTCAAATCGTCAATTGTTTCTATGAATGGGAGGTATGTTGTGTTAAATTCAGTTGTACTTCCTTTTAATGACCTCATTAGCCAGCCATATACCAAAAATTTATTGTTGAATTTAATGCAGCCATTCATTTGAATGCGAGAAAACACAGTGTCCTTCTTATTTACTGGGTATTCATAAGTAGTATTTCTTATTAAGTTATAGGTTGTGTCAAATACAAGTTTGATAATTTGGGGGAGATTACCTCCAGAGGTAAAAACTAACTCAATGGTTTGTTTTTGATTGTCATAAATAGCTCCATAATTGCTAATTCTTGCTCCACCATCCACCTTTCCATACTCTGGCTTGAAAAAAGTTCTTTGGGTGATGAGGTTATTTGTATCTAACTCGATAAGATTTGCTGAATAATGTGATTGTGAACCTTGCCAAAACCTAAACATATTTGCTATTAGTAGTTTCCCATTTACGTCTAAAGGGGTGTGAAAAATGTTGTGTGCATAAAAAGGTTGGTCCTTAATTTTTTCACCTTTTGTTAACTCTAAATTAGGTGTAAATCTTTTTACTGCATTAAAAACTTCCATAACACCAGGTGGGGAGGTTTGTAATGCCACATACTGGTTATTTATGAAAAGCATGTTTGATGTTGCAATGTTATTATAATTTCTTTCAGGCAAATACATGGAATCAGAAAACATGTTTTTTTGTTGCAAAGATTGATCAAATAGGTAGTAAACGTTGTAAGGTATGGTGTCCTTATAAAAAACTGAATTTAAAACAAAATCACCATTAGGTCCTTCGATTAAATTGGCAAAAGTGAATTTATTAAATAAGAAATTGTTGTCACTAATGTTGATACTATCAAGTATTCTTAATTGATCATCCATGCTATAAATTTTTAGAGACAGCGGTCTTCCACCCTCCGAGAGTGCAAATTTAAATTGGCCATTTAAGCCTTTAACCATATTGGTAATAAAAGTACTGCTTTGGCTATAAAATTGAAATGTACTATCAACTATTTGAAGTGATTGGTTGGCTTTATAAATTTTATACCCACTGTTATCCTTTTCTGGCTGGCTAATAGATACCAAGCTATAAAGGTAATCATTTACTTGCATTGCATGCATTGTGGAACTATAGGTATTGTAGTCCGTTATTTCATTTAATGAAACGTTTTGGGCTTTTATCTGATAGTTTATTAGTAAAATAAATATCATTAAATTGGTTATGTACTTTTTCATTTTTCTATAAGCCCATAGGAACTAAAACAAGATTTTTATAGTGTATACCTACAAAATGATACCCATAAGGACAAGTGCCATTATCTATATCTTTACCAGTATTTAGTGGTGGGTTTGGCGCTGGTGCCCAAGACTGACAAGTGCCGACTGTTGCTTTATCATCATTTACAAAAATTCTAACCGCTCTTTCAAAAGGATTTTGGAATTGTATTGCTAATGATTGAAGGGAATTTAAGTAGTAATTCATCAAAGTTGAATTAATGCAGGGAGCAGTTCTGGTGTTAAACCAATTTGAAGGTATAGGGTCTTGTTCATTACGCCCATTTACCCAAGAGCTTGCTGTTGCGCAGCCATATACTTTTGTTGGATAAAATGTATTTGGGATATTATTAATATAGTTGTAAACTGTAAAATTTGGGTGGTTTGCATCATAAGTATTATTGGGATAAAGTGTAACTTCTCTATGTCCAGCATAAATGTACCTATAACCAGTTTGTGCAGCAGGTTTAACTAAGTTTAAATTAAAATTGCCATAGGTTTGGAGGATGTCTGGGGCGCCAGGAGTGAAACTAGTAAACTGACCACATTGTCCTCCATAATAATGCTTATAACCAAAGCCTTGTTCAAATCCTCTGTGCGCTCTATAAGACATATTTGCCGGGACAGTTCTTGGATTTACCTGAAGATTACCCCATCCTTTTTTCAATAAAAGTGTAATTCCTTTTAAATTTCCATTTTGTCTTCCATCGAATTGAACGTTAACAAAATATATAATACTATTGGGCTCAATTGATTGCTCCAATTCATACTCGATTTTAGCGGCCATGAGGTCATATAGGGAGTCTAAACGAGAAATGGTTGAGCGATTTTCAATATTTGTTTGGATGTCATATTGAAATTCTAGGATTTCCATATTTTCTAAATTCTCTGAATTTTCTGTTTCATTATAATTCAAAAGAATGTCTAATATAATGGGTACACTATCTGTTGGAAGTGTCTCAATTTCAGAATTTTTATTTAGTGTCGCTGAATTCTTGGAAATTAAGTTGAAAGTTTTAATCACAGAAGTATATGTCTCATTTGAATTGAATTCTTTTAGGGGTTCTTCCTCTGCTTTCTTTTTACAAGATAATTGAACAAAAGTAGCTAACAAAATCAAAATAGAATTTAAACTAAAGGTGCGGAAACTCTTACAGGACAAAATAAGATGGCTGTTTAGTTGTAAAATTTTGAGTGTTGTGTGTTGTGTGTTGTGTGTTGTGTTTCATAATTTTATATTTATAAATGCAACTTATATAATTATTTAGTAAAAACAAAATTGAAAATCAAATTTTTATGAATTTGTTAAGTTCATTAAAAGCGTTTTTTCGCAAATTATAGCATTTGCCGCCGCCTTAAGCGGAGCATAATTCAGGCTAAACCTTTTTAAAAACAGCCGAATCACAAGTAGTGGTTCGGCTGTTTTGTTTAATATTCCACCACCATCTTTTGAAAGGTATGTCCATCCTCTGAGCTGACAGAAACCACATAAATTCCAGGCTTTAGAGAGAGATTAAATGATAGTTTATCTTGGGTGAACTTTTATCAAACGTCTAGTAGTGTATCATAATCAAATATAAACGTATCAAAACGTTTCATTTTGAATTTGCAGTTTTTTATTGTAATCGTATCTTTGCGTATCAAATCGTATCAAAATGGAAAATAATGTTTATAATTTCAAACTAAGAATAGATTGGACCTTAGTTAATTTACTTAGTGAAATTGATCGATTTGATGCCAATTGGACCGCAATTGAACGAAAGGAAGGACAGAGTCTAAAAGAGTTAAAAAGTATTGCAACGGTAAGAAGCGTTGGGGCCTCAAATCGTATTGAAGGCAACAAAATGAGTGATGAAGAAGTTGATGTGTTGCTTCAAAAGATTGATAAAACAAAACTTTCTGACAGAGATTCGCAGGAAGTTGTCGGTTATTTTGAAGTATTAGATTTGATTTCGGAATCTTTTGCAAACATAGATCTTACTGAAAGTCATATAAAAAGTTTACACAACCTTTTGATGAAGTATAGTGAGAAAGACCAATGGCACAAAGGCAATTATAAGCAACACAATAATGCTGTTGAAGCTTCATTTCCTGACGGCACTAGGCAAGTCATTTTTCAAACTGCAGAGGCGGGATTTAAAACCGAAGAAGCGATGAGGATTTTGATTAACTGGTATAACTCCGAGAATGAAGTGCATCCATTAATTAAAACAGCAGCGTTTATTTATGACTTTTTGAGCGTTCACCCTTTCCAAGATGGAAACGGTAGGTTAAGTCGTTTAATTTCAACGTTTTTTCTACTCAAAACAGGATATAATTGGATACAATATGTAAGTTTTGAGCATGAAATTGAAAACCGAAAAGCCGAATACTATCAAACTTTAAGGACTTGTCAGGCACAGCGCCCAAACGAAGATGTTAGTATTTGGGTTCAATTCTTCTTGCACTGCTTATTAAACATTCAGACGCAATTATTAAATAAGCTTAGCAAAAGAGGTTTGGAAACAAAACTTTCACCAAAGGAAAAATCAGTTTATGCGATTATACAGAATCGTCCAAATATTCAATCTGGTGAAATTGCAGAAAAACTAGCAATCCCCGCTCCAACCGTAAAACGAATTTTGTTGGCCTTACTCAATAAAGGACTTATTGAAAAACAAGGAAATGGGCGTAGCGTAAGTTATACGATTAAATAAAATCCCCCTTTTTTCATATTTTTACCGCACAAATATTTTAGATAAAACAACATGGCTACAGCAGAAATACACACCGCAAAAGGTGTGATGAAAATTGAATTTTACGAGAAAGACGCTCCTAATACCGTGGCTAATTTTATAAAGCTTGCCAAAAGTGGCTTTTACGATGGTGTTAGCTTTCACCGCGTAATTCCTGATTTTGTGATCCAAGGTGGAGACCCAACTGGCACAGGTGCTGGTGGTCCAGGTTATAAAATTAATTGCGAGCTAGATGGCGATAACCAATACCATGATAGAGGCGTTCTTTCGATGGCACATGCTGGTAGAAACACCGGTGGCTCACAATTCTTTATTTGCCATAGCCGCAAAAATACTGCTCACCTAGATAGAAATCATACCTGTTTTGGTAAGGTGGTTGACGGCCTAGAAGTAATCGATGCCATCCGCCAAGGCGATGTGATGACGAAGGTGGTTGTTATTGATTAAGCCTTTGGCGATTGGCCCTTAGCAGTTAGCTATTTTATTGCTTATTTGATTTTCCATTGCCAATAGCCAATTGCTAATAGCCAATTGCCTTTATAGCTAATTTTACCATTGTTTTAAACGACAGGTCTGGATGCGCAATTTGGTTGACGGTGCCTACGATAAACAAGTTTTCTTTTGGACTGTAATACGCCAAGGCACCAGATAAGCCTGAGTGGCCTATGAACATGGGTACGGCGCCTGTGGGGTTAAATATCCATGGTAACTTAAATAGGTGCAAGCCTATTCCCGACTGCATAGGAAAGAAGATTTTATTCCACTCTTGCATCCAAACTAAGTAATCTTTTGGGAAAAGTTTGCCTGTAAAAAAGGCTTCTACAAATACTAGCATGTCTTGGTTGGTAGAAACCATGCCTCCATCTGCACCAAACGAGCACATGGCTTTTGGAATGTTCAAGGGCGCGGCTTGGTAATACATGGTTTTGGGTTTGATGTCGCTGGCATCGGTGTATAAATAGGTAGTAGAAAGTTTCAATGGCTGTAGGATATGTTCTTGGCAATTTTCTGCATAGGATTTTCCAGATACCACTTCAATGATTTTTCCTAATAGCTGGTAATTGGCATCCGAGTAATGGGCTTTGCCTTTGGTACCTGGCGCATATAATGGTTTCATGTTTTTGGTTCGAACCAACACTTCTTCTAAACCCCAATATTGGTCATTGCCTTCTTTGAGTGCTTGTTCCAAGCTATTGCCGTTGGCCCCTTTGTCTTGAAAATAATCTGGTAGGCCAGAGGTATGGGCCAAGAGTTGTTTGATGGTGATGTTATATGAATATTCTTTGCCCTTATAAATATGCAAGCCTTTAAGTAGGGTGCTGTCGAGGTATTGGCCAATGACATCGTTAAGGTCTATTAACTTTAAAGAGTGAAACTTAAGAATGATAGCACTGGTAAATAATTTGGTAGTACTCGCTATAAAATACGCTTGGTTCAACCCGAAATTACCTGAGGCACCTTCCCAAGTAAAACTGTCTTTTTTAAGGGCAAAGGTGCAACCAAAGACTTTCTTATGGTCTACCGTTTTGTCTAGTATTTGCTGGAGGGGTTGGTTTAGTTTTTCGGTTTGACCCAAGGTTTGTTGCAGTGACATAGTGATTAAAAGTAAGGGTAAAATCAGTCGCATA
>CAYUDC010000025.1:24100-27794 GCA_964443415.1 uncultured Chitinophaga sp.
CAAGGTTTGTTGCAGTGACATAGTGATTAAAAGTAAGGGTAAAATCAGTCGCATAGAGGTTTGAATTTTATAAGGCAAAATTCAAGATTAGCTTGGTGAAAACTTTTACCATAGGGTAAAAAATGATTAATGCATTTTTTTAATTCTACTTAAGCTTTGTGGAGTAATGCCTAAATAGGAAGCAATATGGTTTTGCGCAATTCTATTGTGAATGTTTGGAAAGGTTTTTAACATAATGTGATAGCGCTCTTTGGCAGACAGCGTAAGCAATTGAATTTGTTGTTGTTGTTTGCCCACAAAAGACATTTCTGCGGCCACCCGCCTAATTACCTTGCCTACAGGTTCCTCAGTTAACTTATCGTATTGGGCAGTGGTCATTCTAAGCATTTCTGTATTTTCTAGCGCAACCACTTGCAAAGGCGTGACTTGTTTGGTAAGCAAAGACATGTAATCGGCACAAAATTGGCGGTCGAAGGCAAAGTCGAGGCACACAAAATTATTTTCCTTCCAAAGAAAAATACCAACACTGCCTTTTAAGATAAAATAGAAGTAACGTTCTTGGGTGTTTTCTGCCTTGATGATTTGGTCTTTTTCGAATGTTACTAGCTCGCAATGGGCAGCAAACTCTTCCCAAACAGCCAAGGGGGCATTAAAAAATACATCGAAAGTTTCTTTGAGAATGTTGGCGTATGATGAAGAGGAAGGCATGGTAATGTAAAGGTAAAAATATTATTTTTAAATTTGAATTATGGTAGAATCATTTCATTACATTGTTTGTGACCCAGAGGTGCGTTTTGGTAAACCTAGTTTAATTGGGACACGCATTACTGTTGGAGACATTCTGGGTTGGTTGGCAAGTGGTATGTCGGTCGAAGAAATATTGGAGGATTTTCCTTCTTTAACCAAAGAAATGATACAAGCCGCATTAGCTTCGTAGAAATTTTTTAATAAGAAATCTTAGCTTTGCCTTCTAATTAAATCGCCAGCGGCCAAAAGCTAATAGCTAACCGCCAACCGCCAAACTATGCTAACACTACAATACTTACGCGAACAAACTGCCGAAGCAAAAGCTAGGATCAATAAGAAACACCCAAAACATGTAGAGACCATTGATTTGGTGCTCAAGCTAGATGAAGAGGGGAGAAAAGCCAAGGCTGCCATGGAAGCCAATCAGGCCGAGGCAAATGCCATAGCCAAGAAAATTGGCGAGTTAATGAAGTCGGGCGATAAAGCAGGAGCCGAGACGCTTAAAGCGCAAACAGCTCAATTAAAAGAGACTGGTAAAACTTTAGAAGAAAGCTATAAGCAGCTCGAGCAACAATTGTATGAGGCCTTGGTTACCATTCCAAATGCACCGCACGCATCGGTGCCTTTGGGTCAAACCGCCGAAGAAAACGAAAACATTTACCAGCATGGTCAAATTCCAACCCTAGCAGCCGATGCTTTGCCACATTGGGATTTGATAAAAAAGTACGATTTAATAGATTTTGAATTAGGAGCAAAAATTTCTGGCGCCGGGTTCCCTGTATATAAGGGCAAAGGTGCGCGCTTGCAGCGCGCCATGATTAGCTTCTTTTTAGATGAAGCCATCAAGGCAGGTTACCACGAGATAATGCCTCCTTTGTTAATTAATGCAGACAGTGGTTTTGGAACAGGGCAGTTGCCCGACAAAGAAGGACAAATGTATCATGCCACCGCCGATGATTTGTATTTAATTCCAACCGCCGAAGTACCTATTACCAACCTTTACAGAGATGTGATTTTAAAAGAAGAAGACTTGCCCATTAAAAACGTGGGGTATACCCCTTGTTTTAGAAGAGAAGCAGGTGCTTGGGGCGCGCATGTAAGAGGGTTGAACCGATTGCACCAATTTGACAAAGTAGAGATTGTACAGATTGCGCATCCAGATAAGTCTTACGAGATTTTAGAAGAGATGGTAAAGCATGTGCAAGGCTTGTTAGAGAAGCTAGAATTGCCTTATCGCATCTTAAGGTTATGTGGTGGCGATATGAGCTTTGGCTCTGCCTTAACTTACGATTTCGAAACGTTTAGTGCCGCACAAGGCAGGTGGTTAGAGGTAAGTTCTACGTCTAACTTCGAGAGCTTTCAGAGCAACCGCATGAAATGTAGGTTCAAAAATAAAGAAGGTAAAAACCAATTGGTGCATACGCTCAATGGCTCTGCATTGGCCTTGCCAAGGATTTTGGCTACTTTGTTAGAGAACAATCAAACAGCAGACGGAATTAAGATTCCAGCGGCTTTGGTGCCGTATTGTGGGTTTGATAAAATATAGCTGTTGGCTATTAGCCTTTAGCCATTGGCTAGAAGAGGTCTTTGGGGTGGAGTTGGATGAGTTGTTGCCAGGTAAGTCCTTGGGGAGAAATGAGGTAACTGCGGTGAGGTGAAAATTTTGCTTGAAACTTATCCAAGCCTTTTGCAGCTTGATTACTTGTTTTTATTTCTAAGGCAATGGTCTTTCCTTGATATTGTAGGATATAATCTACCTCATCATTTCCTTCCTTGTAATAATGAATGTTCAACCCCTCTTCTTGATAAGTTAGTAAATGTGCGCCAACAGCAGATTCTACTACCCTTCCCCAAAGTTCGGGATTGTCTTTGGCTTGGTTGAAACTATTAAAACTATAGCAATTCATAAGGGCATTGTTATAGGTTTGAAACCTAGGACTAGAGCTTTTTGTGCGCGCTTTATCTATGCTAAATTTCTGTAAGCCTGTTAACAATCCAGCGCTTTTTAATAAAGTAAGATAATGCGCCAAGGTGGTAGTGTTTCCGGCATCTTGCAATTGTCCCATGAGCTTGGTATAAGATAATATTTGACCCGAATAGCCAACACCTAATTCAAATAAATTTCTGAGCAGCACGGGTTTGTCTATGCGGTTAAGCATCAGTAAGTCTTTAGAAATGGCGGTTTCGATGAGAGATTCTCGAATATAGCTTTTCCATCTTTCCTCTTCATGTATCATAGAAGCTGCGCCAGGGTAGGCGCCAAACCAAGCAAATTCTTCTGGACTAAAACCAAAGGCTTGATGCATCTCGTGGTAACGCCAATGAGGTAAATGAATGAGTTCAAATCTTCCTGCCAGTGATTCTGTTAGTCCTTGCTGTAATAGGAGTTTAGACGAACCTAAGAGTATTAACACTATGTTGGGGTTAGTGGCGCTGTCTTGGTCCCAAAGCTGCTTCACTTTTTCACTCCATTGATGTACTTTCTGGATTTCGTCAATGGTAAGGATATATTTTGAACCGAACTGTTTTTGAGCTAGGCGAGCTTCGTTCCAAATTTGTTCAAGCCAAGTTTGATCTCCAGCTGCTATGGCATCGGCTGAATGATAGGCATGTGGCAATTTGCTTAAGGATAGTAATTGACGAACAAGGGTGGTTTTTCCCACTTGACGAGGCCCAGCTAGCACTTGAATCAAGGGATTTTTTTGCTCAATCCTCCTTTTAATCAACTCAAAATAAGGTCTTTGTATCTGGCTCATTATTTTACTCAATGTATTGAGCAAAATTACTCAATACATTGAGTAAAGCAAATTTTTGCAGAAAAATTGAGTTTTGTTTGCTTAATCTTGGCATGGTTTTTAGTCAATCTGTGGCATGAAAATTCGGTACATATTTTACTTTTTTGATGCTCCTATAAAGTGGCAATTTGGATTGGGGTGGAGGTTGTGAG
>CAYUDC010000026.1:0-3895 GCA_964443415.1 uncultured Chitinophaga sp.
GCAGGTGCTCAAAAACTATTAGTTTCTGCTTATGCCAATGCCTTAATCATTATTGGCACAAAAACCGATACTTTTCAACTTTTAATAAAACCAATAGCTGCTTATGTAAACGAACCCAATTCTATTCTATACCAAGGCTACCAAGTGATGGAAGAAAATTTTAACTCTTATTATAAAACTGCTATTTATACTAAAAATAAATATCAGTTTTCATCTTACAACAAGTATCAATTAGACACCCTGTATTTCAAATGAAACCATATTTACTGGCTACTTTTTTGTTAGTTTTCGGTTTGAACCAAGCCTTCGGACAGTTGTTCTTACAAAACAAAACCCAAAACTTTATAGGGTTTGGACTTAACACAGACCCTGGAAAGCCCTTTGAACTTAGGTTTGCGCGTATTACACCTAGTGGCCTTGGCAGTTTTCAATTAAAACTATCACCGGGATATAAACGCATGGAGGTATATAAAACAACTGATAATCGTTATGCTAGTATTCTTAGGTTTGGTACTTTAATTGAGACTAAACAGCTTAAATTTATTTGTTTTGAACCAGGAGTGTTGTTTCCAATAAAAAAGCATGATTTTAGAAGGTCGTTTGTAGCTTTTAATTTACCCATGGCCTTTACCCAAATAAACACCTATCAACAGTTTTATTCTGACCCCTTGTATGATAATCAGTTAAAAATTTATCGTGACCCAAAATTGTATTATAATCTTTCTGCCGAAATGGAATTTCTTTGGGCCTTTAATGTGGGTAATCGTTCTTATGTAGAAACTGGTGTTTCTTTAACCATTCCCATTCAATACCAAGAGTTGTTTGGCGAATCTATTGGCCGCTTTAGTGAAACCAATTATGTGCCTGGTGCGGCTTTCTTTCCATTTATCAATTTTAGTTGTTCCTATCATTTTGCCTTAACACAATGAAACATTTTTATATCATATTGTCGCTGTTAATGTGCCTGTCTCAAACGCTTTTGGGTCAAACCGATAACAGTTTGTTTAACCAAAACTATAGAAAGGTTTATAAGATAAAACAAGGCCGAACCATTTATGTGCAACACATGAGCGATGCACCAGGAGAAGTAAGGAGATGTAAAATTTTAGACCTCAACGATTCTTTAATTACCCTAAAATCTAAAAATGCAGTGCTTGTTTTTCCAAATAAAGAAATGGTAGGTTGTTGGGTAATCGATTCAAAAGCCAAAGCCAAGATGGTAGTGAAAGGTACCCTTGGACTTAGTTGTTTTTTTGTGGGATTTGGATTATTTGTGGCATCCTATAACGAAGATTATTTCTTTCAAGCTATCAGTATTTCTGGCATGGCAGCTGGCTTATATGGTATTTATCAAGCAAGGCCAAAAGCCAATGCTACCAAAGTAAACCTCAGTAAAGACCAAATTTATTTTAAAAGACATGCGTACTAAACTATTGTTGGTTTTGGGTTTATGCTGTTGCATACGTCTTTCTGGGCAAATGGCCAATAAGCCGCATGCTACCTTGTATCATGCCACTACAGGAAAGAATGCACTGCTCAATTTTAACCAAAAGTATTTTGTAAGACTGCATCCATCGGCCTTAGAAAAGCTTAATGATTTTACCTTGATGGATAGCAATACTACCTTTTTAACTTTAATCAATCAAATAGGGGATACCCTTGTGTTTAAAGAAGGCAAGCTATTAGCAACTGATATGGATAAACTGGTTTACACAAACCGCGCTACCGTGTTTTTTACGTTGATGGCCACTTCTGTTTTTTTACCTATCTATTTTACTTTTACTTATGTAGAAATAGAAACAAGGTATTATATGTTATTGGCCGTACCGCCTACCATCATCCTCACCAATCTACTCCTACGAGGTTTGGAGAGAAGACAGATTCAGTTAAAGCATTATCAATTGATTCCGCAGAATATACTTGGAAAGGAGCCTAAGAGTTGAAACTTATGGCAAAATACCCTTGCCTTCTCTCACTACCACTACTTCGTCTTCGGTGCAATCTACAATGGTTGAGGGAATGTTGCCACCCGCGCCTCCGTCTATAACTAAATCAACCTGATACTCGAATTTTTCATGGATTTCTTCAGGGTCGGTCATATACTCAATGATTTCATCATCGTGGTGTATGGTAGATACTACTAAGGGTTGACCCAACTCTTTGATTAAGGTTTGTGCAATAACATTGTCTGGCACCCTAATACCAATCGACTTTTTATTGCCACCAAAAAACTTAGCCACTTGGTGATTGGCTTTTAAAATAAAAGTAAAGGCTCCTGGAAGACATGCTTTCAGGAGCCTAAATACGTTTTTATCTATATGCGATGTGTAATCAGAAATAGAAGATAAATCTGCACACAACAAAGAATAGTTTACTTTCTCTATACGCTTACCAGAAACCTTGCTCATGCGCTCGATAGCTTTTTTACTATCTAACTTACATGCCATGGCATATATGGTATCCGTAGGAAGTATAATCAGCCCGTCCTTATTCAAAACCTCAATCACCTTTTTTAGGTCACGAGGATTAGGATTATCAGGATGGAGTGAGAGAATCATAGCTTATAGCGTTCCAGCTACTGCTTTTTGTACCAATTCTGCTGCTTCTTTTAATATGATGGCTGAGTAAACTTTCAATCCAGACTCATCAATTAACTTCTTAGCTTCTGTTGCATTGGTACCTTGTAAACGTACGATAATTGGAACTGGAATGTTACCAATGCTTTGGTATGCATCTACCACTCCTTGAGCCACACGGTCGCAACGAACGATACCACCGAAAATATTAATTAAAATGGCTTTTACATTCGGGTCTTGTAAGATGATACGGAAACCAGCCTCAACGGTTTTAGCATTGGCAGAACCACCTACATCTAAGAAGTTAGCAGGGTCTCCACCAGAAAGCTTAATAATATCCATAGTTGCCATGGCCAAACCAGCGCCGTTAACCATACAACCAACATTACCATCTAACTTAACAAAGTTTAAATTATAAGCAGCTGCTTCAACTTCTGTAGGATCTTCTTCTGCTACATCTCTCATGGCTGCATAATCTGGATGGCGGTAAAGCGCGTTATCATCAAGACTTACTTTTCCATCAACAGCAATAATTTTATTATCAGAAGTGCGTAAAACAGGGTTGATTTCGAACATGGCACTGTCAGACTTATCATAAGCAGTGTAAAGGGCTGTAACAAATTTTACCATTTGCTTAAAGGCCTCACCTTCGCAACCTAAGTTAAAAGCAATTTTACGGGCTTGAAATCCTTGTAAACCTACTTTAGGGTCGATGGTTTCTTTGTGGATAAGGTGCGGAGTAGTTTCTGCAACATGTTCAATGTCCATTCCACCTTCGGTAGAATACACAATGATGTTCTTACCTTGAGAGCGATCTAACATCACACTCATGTAGTATTCCTTTGGCTCTGCAGCACCAGGATAATAAACATCTTGGGCAACTAATACTTTGCTTACTAACTTACCTTTTGGTCCGGTTTGAATGGTAACCAAGGTACCACCAAGGATATTTCCAGCAATTTCTTTTGCCTTATCAGCATTTTTAGCAACAGCTACACCGCGTTGTTCTTTACCAATAATGGATCCTTTACCGCGTCCACCTGCGTGGATTTGTGCTTTAACAACTACAAAGTCGCTGCCAAATTGTTCTTTTAATTTTAATGCGGCAGCATGCGCTTCATCAGCAGTTTCGGCAACGATGCCTTCTTGTACAGCTACTCCAAAAGATTTTAAAATCTGTTTTGCTTGGTATTCGTGAATATTCATTTCAGAAAATTTTGATGCGAAAATACGGTTTCGATGAACATTTGAAAGAAAAAAGAGTCAACCATTTTAACACAGTAGGCTAATAAACTAAATTAAGATACAGTATCACCTGT
>CAYUDC010000026.1:3995-21446 GCA_964443415.1 uncultured Chitinophaga sp.
ACGCCAATGGCCATTAATAGAAATCCAAATTTTACAATTCCTCTGTGTGTATGTTTCATCAGATGCATGGTTTAACTTGTTAACAAAATAAATGTAACAATTTGTTTTGGCAAAGTAATTTTGAAAACATTCATGAATAAACAATTCACAAGTATAATAAGTATTACATTCTCAATAGTTTTAGCTATTGGGGCTTGGCTATATTTTACAAAAATAGACGAGAAACGCATCAATCCCATTTTGGCTGTTCCAGACAATATGGCCATCGCCATCGAAACAGACCAAAGCAGCCAACGACTTAAACAATTGGATAATACCACGTTTATGGATCGTTTACTGATGAACGAATCTTTACAAACGGCTTTTGATCAAATATTGGACATTGATAGTCTGTTGCATGAAAATAGCGACATCTTAAACTGGTTCGAAAACGGAAAGGCTGTTTATTCTATTCACACCTTTGAGAATGCCACCAACGGCATACTACTTAGTGTACAAACCTTAGATGAAGTAAACCCTGAAGTGGCAGAAACCTTCTTCCAAAAACATTTTCCGGGTAGATTTAAAATGAGTAAAAGAAAATTTGTGAATGAATACTTGTACGACTTCACAGATTTTAAATTAAACATTAGCTACACAGTTGGCTTTAAAAGTAAAATCATGTTCTTTTCGCCTCACGGCAACTTAGTAGAACAAGCCATGGTAAAGCTAGGCCAAATAAACTACAGCCAGGGGAGTGAAGATAAATTGGCCTTTGTTCGTAAAAACGGCAATGGCATGCTGTTTCATTTTAATTACCAAAACCTTGGCAAATTACTCAAAAGTCAAACATCACCCTTGTTAGATTTACCATTTACCCTTGTAGGTAATTTTGCAGAAAGAGCCATGTATGAAATGGAATTAGATGATGAAGACATTACCCTTAAAGGCGCTGCATTGACACATGAAACTAAATTTCAGTTTTTGGATGTATTTAATGCCCAAGCCCCCATCAAAAATACACTGACCGAACAACTGCCAGAAGGTTTAAATTTCTCGCTCACACTTGGGTTTAACAATTATAAAAGTTGGAACAAAAATGTTCAAGAATACCTTCTAAGCAAAGGCCTAAACAGAAGCTATCAAGCCTATGCAGATAGCATCGAAAATACCTTTACCATCAAATTTGTGGACAAGCTTGCTGGGTATTTTCAGCAGCATGCCGCCTTAATTTCTGCTGATGAACCAGGCTTATGGAAAGATTCTACCTATGCCATAGCCATCGAGGTAAACGATCAAAATAATGCCTTGGCCTTATTGTCGCAGTTGGCCCAATCTCGCAAGCTTGTTGGAGATGTGGATTCATTAATAGTAGATTCTGTTACCTATACTCAAATCCATCCTTGCTATTTAGGCGACCTCTTTAAATATTACTTCACAGATATATTCGAAGGTTTTTCTGCCAATTATTATACGTATCACAATGGCTATATTTACTTTGCCAATCAAGCACAGTTGCTTCAAAAGTTTCAGGTAAAATGGATTGCCAATAAACTCCTCACCGAAGCCCCCAACTATAAAGCATTTGCTAAAAAAATGGTGAGCGCAAGCAATATAGAGCTTTGTATTTACAATGACCATGCACCCAAATATGCCCTCAACTTTGTAAACGAAAACCTCGTGAACCTAATCAATAGAAACATGGGTTCGTTTAAGCGAGCACAATATGCCGCCATACAATTTGCAGGAAGTAATGATAAGGTGTTTGCTACACAATGTTATGTTCGGTTCAACCTAAGCAAACCAGAAAAAAATGAGTTAATGTGGGAAGTTCCTGTAGATACCGCCTTGGCCATTCAGCCTATGGTAGTGCAACACCCTGTATTACTAACGCCAGTTATCATGGTGCAAGACCTACACCACCAACTTTATATGTTTGATAGAGAAGGGAAACAGCTCTGGAAAAGAACTTTAGATGGTCCGATTCTGTCTCCAATAAAAGAACTCAATATCTTTAAAAACGGTAAAAAATACTTGTCTTTTAATACCGCTAAACAAATTTATCTACTAGACGAGAACGGCAAAGACTTAGCTGGATGGCCGGCTTGGATTCCTACCGGTACAAAGTACCCAGTAGCCATCATCGACCCAATTGGCGATTTTAATTATCAATTTATTGCCACAGGCATATACTTTAAAGTGAGTGCATTTAATGCTCAAGGAAGATTAATGGCTGGCTGGAACCCAAAAGATGTATGGCCAAATTTGGTTCAAACCGTAAGCTACCTTCACTACAAAGGACAAGCCCTATTGGCCGCCCTCAATGAACAAGGATTTGTGAGCTATTACACTTTAGCAGGCAAAACATTTACAGACATTCCTAAAGACTCTGGATTATTCTTTATTTCGGCAAATTTGATACAAAAAGATACAGGCACCTTTATCATAGAAGCCAAAGATTCTTTGCAAAATTATGAGATAGAAATAAGCAGTAGCAAAGGCAAAAAACTTCAAATCGTTACAAAGCCAAGCAAACAGCCTGCCACAGAAACCTATCCATTGCCTGTATTTGGGCCAGCATTAAAAGGAAACCTATTTAATGAGGCCGATGAATGGTTGATTTTTGCTGATGAGCAACAAAGGTTAAAACTATATCATTTGAGGTAGCTTGTGAAAAAGCAAATTTCCAATATAGTCAACTATGCCTTGCTGCCAGCTTTGGGGCTTGGATTGTTATACCTAAGCCTTAGAAATACCAACCTCAAAGAAATACAAACGGTGTTATTGTCTGGCAATTATTGGGTAATGCTGCCCGTTCTGTTGGTGTCTATCATGGTGTATGTTTTGCGTGTGGCACGCTGGAAAATACTATATAAAAGTTTGAACCTACATCCAACTTCTGGAAGTTTATTGGCTTCTTTGTCTGTTGGCTATTTGGTGAATTTTGCAGTGCCTCGCTTGGGAGAAATTACCCGCGCCCTCATACTCAAAAAGCAACACAACTTTCCTATTAACCTCAGCTTGTCCACCATCATCTTCGAAAGAATCATCGATGTGGTTTGCTTGGTCATTATTTTGGCTACAGCATTTTTAGCAGAGATCAACCAAAGCCAATCTATATTTAATCACTTTACAAAAGGAGTGAGCTTGGTGAGTTCTAAAAAAATTGTCGTGCTATTGGCAGCACTAGCACTTGCTGCCATTGGATACTGGCTCATCAAAAAATACCGCACACAAATTGGAGATTGGTTTGGAACCATCCTTGAAAAGCTTTTTGAATTACTAAAAATGAAACAAAAAGGCTGGTTTATTTTATATACCCTTGGCATTTGGATAGGCTTTTACCTCATGACCTATTTATGGTTTTTTATGTTCGAAGCCTCCGCACAACTCAATGCCTATGATGCCTTTTTGGTAATGGTTTTGGGCGTGGTGGCCAGAACCTTGCCCATTCAAGCTGGCTCGGCAGGGGCCTATCATTATGTAGTGAGCAGTGCTTTGGTATTATTGGGTTTAAACCTTGCTACAGGCAATGCTTTGGCCATTGTTATCCATGGGTTTCAAACAGTTTTTACCATTGTCTTTGGTTTTTCTTGTTACCTTTGGCTCCTTTCTCAGAAAAATGAACAAGCATAGAATTTCTTTTCTTTTAGTTTTCGGGTTGATCCTAAACACCCTCGCAGCGCAGAATTTTCCCAAATTAGGTAACGATACATTGCTTGATGTAGCTTGCTGGAATGTAGAATGGTTTGGTGATACTGGCAATGGCCCATCCGACGAAACTACCCAATTTAACAACGTAAAAGCCCTTTTAGACAAAACAGAGATGGATGTGTTTGGCTTGTGCGAAGTGAGTAATTTAACTACTTACAATACCTTGAGTACACAGCTTGCTGCTAAATACGACACTTATATTTCTACCTTTTCTGCCACCCAAAAAATGGCTTTGTATTGGCGCAAAAGTATGTTTGAGGTAATTGGCGTAGAAACACAAAACATCTTAAGTACAGAGAACTTTACCTTTGCCTCGCGCCCTCCCTTGCAAGTTTGCCTTAAAACCAAAACAGGCACCAAAGTAGATACCCTTTATTTTATTGTGGTGCACTTAAAAGCCATCTCCGACTTAGATTCTTACAACCGCCGCAAAGCCGCATCTGGCTTGTTGAAGACCTATGTAGAAACTACGCTTAAAAACAAGAAATTTATTATCCTAGGAGATTGGAACGATGATTTAGATGCCTCCACGTATCAAAATGCAGAAACGCCCTTTAAGAATTTCTTAGATGCTAAATACACCTTCCCCAGCAAAGAACTTACCGATGCGGGCAAATCTAGCTATGCGTTTAATGTAAACATGATAGACCATATCATGAATAGCAAAACCTTAGACTCCTTTTATTATAAAGGCTCTGCTAAGGTATTTGACAATGCCGCAAGCTATGCTACCAACTTTAGCAACACTACTTCAGACCATTGGCCGGTGTATGCCTTTTATAATTGGCAAAAACTTACCACAAGGGTTATCCCAACTGCATTGGTTGAAATAAGCAGTCATATCAACTTACAAGTGTATCCTAATCCGTTTCAAGAGCAATTGCATGTGAATTGTAGCCAATCTATAGCGACAATTTATATCAGCGATGTGCAAGGCAGAATTTGGCAAGAACAAGATTTGTCTAAAGCCAATACCCATCAAATGAGCTTAGATGTTTCAAACTTATCTGCAGGTATGTATTGGGTAAATATCTTGGTAGGAGAGCAGTGGATACGCAAACAAGTGGCTAAGCCCTAAGGCTTATTCTAAGGTCTTGCTGTGGTCCATTACATACTTCCAGATTTCTATCACATCTTCAATGTTCACCTCGTAAGGTTTGTATAAAGGATTATTAGAAACCAATACCAACTTTTTGTTTTTAGCAATGTCATTGTACACCCGTTTAAAAACAATACCATCCTCCTTGGTAAGTATCACATAACATAAGCCATCTTTTAAGCTAAACCAATCTTCTACATATTCGCAGGTAACATAGGTTTTATCTTGTATAGGAAGCATAGAGTCTCCGCTAATCTGAAAGCTTCTATACTTTTTACGATGGTCTAAAAAAGGCAGGCTAAACTGGGGCAATTCAGAGATAAACTTGCTATCGGCATAGCCAGCGGTATAACCTGCTCTGGCCTTTTCTGACACCAATTCTATGTTCTCTCTATTGTCTGGCGTAACGGTGGTAGCAATTACTCGCAGGTATTTCCCTTTGATATAATCTTCTAATCCTCGTTCTAACTCTGCCACTTTAGATTCTTGCAAGCGGGTTAAATCTACCCTTAACAAAGTATCTAGGCTAATCCTAAAAAAGTCTGAAATACGAATGGCCATCTCTAATGGAGGAGAGGCCACATTGTTCTCATAACTGTTGAGTACAGAACGCTTAGAATCGAGGGCAACAGCCATCTCTTCTTGACTCATATTTCTGCGCTTGCGCAGGAACTTTACATTGCTTGACAGATACATAATGCATGCAAGGTAAGTAATGGCAGAATGAATGTCAATATAGTGTTATTTAAATTAACAAAATTGAATTAACATCTTATTGATGAGACTATTAAAATTTTAGTGAACAAGTAAAATTCGCTTAAAATACCGATGATTTTCACCCATAATTTGCAGTAAATAGCTGCGATTACAAGCGAATATACATACAAACCACTGAAATTGAAGAATCAAATATTACTACTTGCGGCATTGGAGAATAAAACCTATATTATTCAAAACAAAGTTGTTACTTAAATTAACATGTCGGCAAAGCAGATAGCACATTTAGATTTGGATACTTTTTTTGTATCGGCGGAGCGGCTTGATAATACTAAGTTATTTGGCAAGCCTGTGATCATTGGCGGTTTTTCGGACAGGGGAGTGGTGGCCAGTTGTAGCTACGAGGCCCGCAAGTTTGGCGTGCATGCCGCCATGCCGGGCAAGTTGGCGCGCAGGCTTTGCCCGCAAGCCATTTGGATTCGTGGCGACATGGATAAATACAGCAGGCTTTCGCATACCGTTACAGAAATCATCGAAGAGTCGGCCCCCTTGGTAGAAAAGGCTTCTATAGATGAGCATTACTTAGACGTAAGTGGCATGGACAGGTTTTTTGGCACGTATAAATGGATGCAGGAACTTAAGCATAAAATTGTAAGAGAAACAGGCTTGCCTATTTCTTTTGGCTTGTCAGTAAACAAAACGGTATCTAAAATTGCCACGGGAGAATCTAAGCCCAACGGGCGTTTGCAGGTGCCTTCGCAGCAGGTAAAGCCCTTTTTGTTTCCCTTGTCTATTCGCAAGATTCCGGGTATTGGCGATAAATCTTACCACACCCTGCGCGACATGGGCATTGTGTATATCGAAACCTTGGCCAATATGCCTTTAGAGTTATTGGGGAAAGTGATGGGCGAGAACGGTAAAGCCATTTGGGAAAAAGCCAATGGCATTGATACACGCCCCATAGAGCCTTATCATGAGCAAAAGTCTATTGGTGCCGAGCAAACCTTTGAGATAGACACCACCGATATGAAGTTTCTGCACAATGTGCTTTCTAAAATGGTGCAAGACATTTGCTTTGACATGCGCAAGCAAAACAGGCTTTGCGCAACGGTAACGGTTAAAATACGTTACTCCGATTTTCAAACGCATACCATGCAGGCACGCGTGCCCTATACCTCTTACGACCATGTGATATTAAACAAAGCCAAAGAACTGCTTCAAAAACTATACGACCGCAGGCTATTGGTGCGATTGATAGGAGTGAAGGTAAGCAACTTAGTGTATGGTGCGCAGCAAATAGATTTGTTTGAAGACAGCGAAGAGTTGGTAAAGCTTTATCAAGCCTTGGATACCATTAAGTTTTGGTATGGCAAAGACGCTGTAGGAAGGGGAAGCGCAGAGCACAAATACAAGCGTTTGAATAGGGAGGGGGAGACTTAGCTGAGGTAGCGATTTACCTCTTGTTCGAGGGTTTGTTTGATGTTGGACCAGGAAGTATCGATTAACATTTCGGGCATTGGATTTTGTTCTGCATCACCAAAATAGTTTAAACTTTTAAGCGCTAAATAAATAGATCCATCATCATACTTACGTTCATATAGACCTAATATTTCTTCCAAGGAGAAGTGTTTTAACAATTCATACAAATCAATAAAATCTTTCTTTGTTCCCCTTCCTGTGATAGCCGAAATCTTCATGGCAGCAATATCTTCTGGTTGGGCGAGTCTTAAGCCGTCTTCTAGTAGCACTGGGCTTAGCCAAGGATAGTGGTAATTAACAATATCTACTTTAATACCATCAATGCTAAAAATATTGATTTTAGCAGATCGCTTTATTTGAGTTGATTTACCACAAGTTGAAAGTAGACTAGAAATTTCGTCGAGGTCGATTTCTAAATTGCCAAAAAGGTCAATATCAATAGACTTTCGGTGGCCATATTGTAGTGCTAAACTGGTTCCACCAACCAATCGAAGCTCCTTAAACTCTTCTATTTTTAAGAGTTTATTTAAGAGTTCCAGAAGTTTGGGTTCAATTGTTTCGTAGTATAACATGCAAAGTTTTCAATGGGTTCGTTAGAAACTGTGGCAACTAATTTTGCCGATTTAAACTCTAGGGTTCTTAGACTTTTAGCTACTTTGGTGATTTCTTGTAAGCCAATTAATTCCTTCAGGTAAAACCAATCATTAATATGCCCGTATTCCAACACCCTTTGCACCAAAAAAGGCATAGGGTTGTCTAGCTTTAACACTTCATTTATCTGAGTGTCCCAAAACAAATGCTTCGAAAAGCCTGCTAAATTTTCTTTGGTAAGCATGTCTCAAAAATACAACATTTATTTTTGATTCAGCAAAAGCTATTCTGATGAGCAAAACTTGCTGCAACAAGAATACAAGCATCCTCCATTGACAGCATACTAAATGAAAAAAAATAGTATCATTGTTTACATTCTACACAGCACATTAGATTTGGTTAAACAAGTTAATAAACCCAAGTTATGTTAGCAATTATACTATTAAGTCTGTTATCTATTTTGTTATTCGTTGGATTTGGAAGGGCGTATGTACAGTATACTAAACTACCAGCCACAGGCACCGAAATCCTTTTGTTGGGTTTATGCATCAGCAATACATTGGCGAGCTATTTGTCTATAGGGATTCCCCTTTCTAGCAAGGTATTATTGGGGCTGTTGGCACTGTCGATATTGCTATCGAAAAAATCACCTATACATGAGATGGTGCAATTCATCAAACAATACCAGGCTACTCTATGGATGTCTTTGCCATTTATCGTCATAGCCCTGCTAATTGCCATTGGAGTTCCTAATAATTACGACACAGGTTTGTATCACCTGCAATCTATTAAATGGATAGAGACTTACCCCGCTGTTCCCGGATTGGCTAATTTACATGGGCGCTTTGGATTTAACCCCAATATCTTTACCCTATTTGCATTAACAGCGGCAAAAGACCTTTTTTCTCAAGAGGTTTTTGTGCTCAACTTCACGGTGTTTATCATTGTACTCACGTATCTGTTACATCAATTTAAGCAATCGCTTCTGCAAAGTGGCTTCACTTTTTTAGGAGTATGGTATGCCATTTTATTAATTATGCTGCTTAAACTACCCAATCTTGCTGCACCTTCTCCCGACTACCTAACCACTGTTTTGCCGCTTTTCTTGTTTGCACGTTGGAAAACAATTGGGTTTGGTTCTTCCCAAACAACCCTTAGCAATTATATACCATTTTTAACCCTTAGTGTTTATGTAATAACCATTAAACTGGCGGCCATCCCAATCCTCTTGTTAAGCTTGGCTTTACTTGTTAAACATCCTCCAACGCGCCGTCAATGGCTATACTTGTTACTTTGGCTATCATTTATCGTGCTGCCTTGGTTGCTTAGAAATGTTATTTTAAGTGGCTGGCTCATTTATCCTTTGGAGGCCTTGGATATTTTCAACTTTGATTGGAAAGTGCCTGCAGAAAAAGTGGCTTTAGAAAAGTGGTCTCTCACCGGTTGGGCTAGAGACCCCGGACCAGGGTATCTTCATGCTGCTACCTTGTCTTTTGGCAGTTGGTTTCCAATTTGGTGGAAACATCTAAGTATGCTCAATAGTGTTTTATTAATGGGTGGAGTTGTATTGCCTATCTTATTATGTGTGGCACATTTCACTAAAAAAGCAAAGATTTTTACTGATACCTTGGTAATGATTTTAGTTGCCTGGGTAGGGATTGTCTTTTGGCTTTTTCTTGCACCCGATTGGCGCTTTGGAGAAATATACATCATCGTTGCAGCATCTGCATTTTTGCCACTATTAGAAGCTTTCTTGCCCAAAATGCAATTCTACCAACTTAATTGGAAATTTGGAGCAGTGTTGCTATGTGGCTTGTTTCTTGCAAAACATCAGCTAATGATTAGAACCAATGTGCAAGCCCTAATGCATCAACAAAATTTATGGACACCACTTCCTATACCACTTCCTGCATCACCTGGATTTATCGTTAACAAGGGCGCTGCTATCGAGGTAAATGTACCCATCATCGATGATCGCTGTTTTAATTTTCCACTACCTTGTACACCATTCCCCGATAGTTGCTTGGAGCTAAGAAGAAATGACCTAAGGGATGGATTTAAACTAAAAAGTAAATAGCTTACATACGCTAGGCAACTAGTCTTTATGACCGCCCGCTATACTTATCATGCAATCCAACGCCTTCTAGTATCATGGCGCGGCATTTCTCTATGCGATTGAGCTTGGAGGCCGATTGCTTGGGTTGCGAGAAATAAATTAAATAACCTCTTTGCCTGCCCGGTGTTAGACGGTTAAAGGCATCGCGCAATTCGTGGTCTTGTTCAAATACGCCCAATAACTCTTCGGGCATGGCCATAGTAACTGGTTTCTTTTCTACCTTCTTGCCTGCTTTCTCGAGGGCAATGGCTTCTAAAACATATGCTTTTATGGTGTCGGCTTGATCCAAAATCTGCGCCTGCTCTGTAAACTTAAGGATGCGACCCTCTTGCCCATACTCACCTTGCTTTACCAAAATCTTGGCCGGGTCTTTTAATAAAGAACCCTTAAAAAAACTCAAACAAGCATACTCCTTAAAGGCACTAACCATTACCACATTCTTGCCCGACAAGGTATAACAGGGTACACCCCATTTTACTTCTTCGTTTAGGCCGCACTCCAATACAATATGCCTTAAGGTTTCTATCTCTGCAATCCAACGATGCACCTTGCAAGCAGGCGTTGCACCCAACTTACACCGCATACATCCATCTACTAAATATTGTGCTACGCTGCTAACCATTTGCTTGTACTAATCTTACAAATGTATCTATTATTTTTTTTGCATAGTTCATTTTTATTTGTTAATTTATTTGACTCAATATAGTTAACAATATTAACAAATGCTCTGGAACATCCACACTTACTACAGCTTACGATATGGCACTTTCTCTGTCGAAGAGTTGGTTCAAACCGCCAAAAACTTGGGCTTTGCCACCTTGGGCATTACAGACATCAACTGCTCTACTGGCATTTTTGAGTTTGTAAAATGCTGCGAGCAACACGGCATTAAACCCGTTGCAGGCATAGAGTTTAGAGAAGGCAATCACCTCTTGTTTACGGCTGTGGCCAAAAGCATTGATGGCATCGAAGAAATTAACCGCATGCTCTCTGAGTTTAACTTATATGGTAAATCATATATAGACCGAGCCCGTCAATTACAGCATAGCTTTGTGGTATATCCTTTGTCTAATTACCCCGCCAACCTGCAAAACCACGAGCTCATTGGCGTGCGCCTCTCCGAACTCAATCGCCTCATTCGACATGATTATACCAAACTTAAAAACAAACTCATCTTACAACAACCCGTTAGTTTTAAAGATGCCAGCAGCTACAATGTGCACCTGCACCTTAGGGCCATAGACAATAATGCATTGTTAAGTAGGCTTGAACCCAACGCCATTGCCGCTGCAGATGAGTACCTTATCTCAGAAGCCGACATCATTCATACCTGCCGTCACCACCATTACCTCATTAGCAATACCCTTGCTTTTTTAGATAGGTGCCAGATTAGCTTTGATTTTCACACGCATAAAAACAAAAAAGTCTATTCTTCTTCGGCTTACGACGACAAAGAGCTGCTGGCTAAGTTGGCTTGGGACGGACTAGAATACCGCTATGGTGCCAACCACACTGTGGCCCGACAACGCGTGCAAAAAGAATTAGATATCATTGATAGATTGGGTTTCTCGGCCTATTTTCTCATCACCTGGGACATCATTCGCTATTCGATGTCTAAAGGCTTTTACCATGTAGGGCGGGGCAGTGGCGCCAATAGCGTGGTAGCTTATTGCCTTAGAATTACCGATGTTGATCCCATCGAACTCAACTTATACTTCGAGCGCTTCCTCAATCCCAAGCGTACCTCGCCTCCCGATTTCGACATTGACTATAGCTGGAAAGAAAGACCCCAAGTGCACGATTATATCTTTAAACGCTATGGCAGAGAACACACCGCTTTGCTAGGCACCATGTCTACCTTTAGAAGTAGCTCTATTTTTAGAGAGCTAGGCAAAGTGTATGGTTTACCCAAAAGAGAGATAGATATCTTAAGCGATTACCCACACAAGGCCGATAGAAACTCTCCCATCATTGCGCGCATCTTGCACATGGCCGATAAAATACAAGACTTCCCCAACCATCGCTCTATCCACGCCGGAGGAGTGCTTATTTCTGAAGAGCCTATCTTTAAATACTCGGCCCTCGACTTGCCGCCTGTGGGTTTGCCCACCGTGCAATGGGATATGTATATGTCTGAAGATATTGGCTTTGAAAAGTTCGACATTCTCTCGCAAAGAGGCATTGGCCATATCAAAGATGCGGCCGATTTGGTATGGAAAAACCAGCGCATAAAAGTAGATGTACACGATGTGGTGAGCTTTAAAAACGACCCCCACATTAAGCAGCAACTAAAAGATGCTAACAGCATTGGTTGCTTTTACATAGAGAGCCCCGCCATGCGTGGATTGCTGAAGAAGCTCAAGTGCGACACCTATATTCATTTGGTAGCAGCCAGCTCTATCATTCGGCCGGGGGTGGCCAAATCGGGGATGATGAAAGCCTATATTCAGCGTTTTCATCATCCAGAAAGCATCCAATATTTGCACCCCGTGATGAAGGAGCAGTTAGAAGAAACCTATGGCGTAATGGTGTTTCAGGAAGATGTGTTAAAGGTATGCTATCATTTTGCGGGCTTAGATTTGGCCGATGCCGATGTGTTGCGAAGGGCCATGAGTGGTAAGTTTAGGTCTAAGGCAGAGTTTCAGCGCATCATCGATAAGTTTTTTGCAGGATGCAAAGCCAATGGTCACCCCGAAGATATTAGCAAAGAAGTATGGCGCCAAGTAGAAAGCTTTGCAGGATACTCGTTTAGCAAGGCACACTCGGCTTCCTTTGCAGTAGAAAGCTTTCAAAGCCTGTACCTAAAAACCTATTTCCCTAAAGAATTTATGGTGGCTGTGATCAATAATTTTGGAGGCTTTTATAAAACGTGGGTATATGTGCAAGAGTTGCTTAAAACGGGTGTAAACCTGCATGTACCCGATATCAATGAATCTGAGCAGTTAACTGTGATTAATGGAAATGAGGTTTACTTGGGCTTTGGCTTAATAGAGAGTTTAGAGCATAAAACCATTGAGACCTTGTTGGCAGAACGCAACTTTAATGGGCCTTTCCTTGGCTTGTCCGACTTTATGGATAGGGTGCGGGTAAGTGTCATACAAACCAAAATCTTGATTAAAGCAGGGGCCTTTGCCTTTACAGGCTTGGGTAAAAAGCAATTGATGTGGCAGGCACATATGTTTTTTAACGAGAAACAAGGACTTGGTTCAACCCGAAAGACAGCAGAAAAACGTGCTTACCCCGAGTTGCCTATGCAACAGCCTACCTTGCTGGCAGAGACCATGCAAACCATTTTGTTTGAGAAGCCCCACAAAGAGTTTACTTTGCCCAGTTTGGTGCACAACGCCATAGAAGATGCTTACGACGAGATAGAGCTGCTGGGCTTTTCTGTAAGCATGAGTGACTTTGAGTTGTTGCAAGACAGTTTAGAAACGCTTGTAGAGAAGCATCAGGTGTTGTTGTCGGCTAAACAACTCAATCATTATTTACATAAAACAGTACGTATACTAGGCAATTATGTAACCACTAAAAGTGTTAAAACCAGTAGGGGAGATTACATGGCCTTTGGCACTTTTTACGACCACGAGAGTAACTTTTTTGATACCACGCATTTTCCGCCCAGCCTTAAAGACCATCCTTTTGCAGGCAAGGGTGTTTATTTGTTGCAAGGCAGGGTAGTAGAGGAGTTTGGATTTTACTCGATAGAAGTAGAACAGATGCAAAAGCTGCCTACCAAACCCGATCCTAGGTATTAATCCTTGCTTTTTCTCGCTTGGTTTGCTTTGTTTAAGCCATAACCAATACCTGCAGCTACCAGCAAAGCGATGCCACCATCGATGGGCGTGTCGTTTACATCGTCGTCGAAGCCTGGCTGAGCCCAAAGCGAGGCAGATACCGTAAAGGTTAACAACAAAGTTAGAATCATTTTTAGGAGGTTTCTTTTCATGTTAATCATGTTATTTTTTTATAAACTTGATGGTTTGGTGTTTGTCTTGATGGGTAAGATGGAGTAGGTAAATACCAGGCAATAGTGCTTCTGTGTTGAGCATTTCGGTTTGGTTCAACCCGAAATTAAATGCCCCTTGTTGCATGGTTTCTCCTAATACATTACAGAGCGTAAACTCGCAGGTAGATAAACCATTTTTAACGGCACTTACGGCAAGCTGATTGGTACATGGGTTAGGCGAAATGTTAAAATAGTTTGAACCAATAGGCTCCCATACACCTGTGCTCGACTTCTTAAATACCAATTCAAAGCGTTTATCGCCTTTAGAGTTGGCATCGGCACTGATGGTAAAGTCGTAACTAAAATTGGCGCTGATGTTCTGTGTTTTTTGTAGGTAATGATCTTTTAGGGCAATGCTAATGTCTGGGCCGAAGGTTTCGAGTTCGGTAAACTTCAGTTGAAAAGAACCCGTAATATCTGATTGCACCGAAAGCGGCACGCTTACTTCTTCTTGGCCGAGATTGGGAAGGGTTTGAATGGCCAAGCGGTTGGTGTCTTTTAAGCTGCAAATGCCAAAAGTACTCGACCCTAAACTGCTGGCATCAAAGTTTAAGTCGTAAGCTTTTTGGCCATCTGGTCTAAACCTAATCACAATATCATCGGCATGTTCGTTATTCATTTGTAAAGCCACACGCAAGTGATTGCTTTGCGATTTTTTAAAGAACCCACCTGTTTGATTGGCTACTTTGTAGGATTCGGTAAAGGTGAGGGTAGTCCACGAGGTAGTTCTAATAAAGAATGCTTGTCCTGATCGGATGATGCCATCTGTCATGCCATTGGTACCGCTACCGTTATTCCATGTAGCATACACCATGGCACTGGTGGATGCGGTTACAGAGGGGTCGTATATCCAAATGGTATTGGTGATATTAGACCTAGCACTCGACCAGCCTGTGGCATCCCAATTGATGGCGCAAGCATAGGGATTTCCGATGAGGTTAAAGCCTGTAGGCAAAGTGGCTGTGGTAACGTTGCCATTTGCCAAAGAGCCTGTAGCACGCAATACAGTTGGGTTGGGTGCCGGGTTTGGAATGGCATACAAATCAATGGTTCTGTCGCCTCTTATTAAAACCCTGTAGCCTATTCCTGGAGTGAGTGCTGTTGTTTTGGTGTTGGTAACTGCTCTCCATGTTGGAGTAACAAAGGTAAACATAGAGTTTCCTCCAATAAGGCTTCTGTCTAAACCTGTGGTGACGTCATTGCCAGGTGTAGCGCTTGCCAATCCTGTAATATGTGTGCCACAGCCAGGGGTAGCGGCGCCGCTTTCTTGCCAATTACTCCAAATGTCTGTAGTGGTTACTGGGGATGATAGAAATCGGTATGCCCTGCGTGTATTGGGAATGTATCTCTCTACGGTAACATTTCCGGAGATAGTGGCCCCAAATGTATTTCCAATATATGCAGTTCCCGTGCTATTAGATTTTAGAGTAAGGTTACCGGCGATGGTAAGCGATTTGGTTCCTGATGCATGAAAGGTTATGCTGCCGTTGGGTGGAATGATGAGGGCATTTCCAATGGTTAGGCTTGCATCTGTGCCTGTTCCCATCACAACATGGTTAAAGGTATTGCTGGTGCCTGGTACCGATTGGTCGAATAACAAGGTGCCCACATAGTTTGAAATAGTTAGGGTGCTGGTGCTCGAACCCCTGATGACACCTCCAACCGTGGTTACATTGCCATTGATGGTTAAATTTTTCCCTTCGGCTAAAATGTATCTACCGCCATACATATTGGCGCTGCCTAATATTTGGTTTACATTGGCATAATAGACACTACCGCTGTCTAGTTGTAACAAGGCTCCTGTTGCCATAGTAACCGTATGATTGGCATTAAACTCTGCATTTCTTTGAATGATTAGTCGGGCACCTTCTGTCCCAAAAGTATAATTAGAAGTGGTGGTCATTACATGGCCACTTTGTACCACATAGTAGTTGGGCGAGTTTAAGTTAATGGCATTGGTGCCACTGCCATCGGGTCTTGAATTCCATTTGCTTGCAATAAACGGGTCTCCGCCACTTTGCGAGTAATAGCTAAGGAATGCTCCCGAATAAACCCAGTTAGAACTGCTTCCGGTTAAAGCAAAATTCTCTAAACTTCCGTTGAAGGCGTTGGAAGTTACATCTGATAGGGTGCCTCCGCTACTGGTATTAAAACGGTAATTGGCTATTAAACCTGTTGTGCTGGCGCTAATTTCGGTATTTTTTTGGCTATAAATTTCACTTGCCGTGCGAGCTGTATTCCATATCCTTAGCTCATCTATGATTCCATTAAAAAATAATGTCTCGCTTCTATCAGCTCCTATGAAGAGAGAGGCTGTGTTGTTAATGTTGTTTCTAATCGAATCATGTTTAATACTCACTTCTAGGCTGCCATCTACAAATAATCTGCAAACAGTATCCGTTCGGCTCACCACCAATGCTACATGGTGCCAAATGTCGTCGTTTAAGTAGGTTACTCCAATTAAGCCATTGGATACCCCAATGAGTGTGTTTCCGGTGTTGATGCTTGCACTAAGTCTATTGTCGTACAAGGATAATTGATATCCCTGCCAAGAGCTACCTGTGCTCGCTTTGCCAATAATGACAGTGTTGTTAGCTTGGTTGCCGTCTAGCTTAATCCAAGCCTCAATTGTAAAGTTTGTAGTGCTGTTAAAATTTAGTAGTGCCGAATTTTGAATGACCACTTTGTCATCACTGCCATCAAAATCTAAGGCATATTGGTTTTGCGCTTTGCTACCTATTGCTAAACCAATTAAGCTTAATAATAAATAACCATATTTCATCTTCTGCACGTTGTTGTTTGTTAGGTTGGTTTCTGAACTTTGCTATGCTTGTATAAAATTATTATACCTAATTTAAGGCAATGTTAGAGGCAGTATTTGCCACGTTCCACCATTTATGTTAGGTAGTTGTTAAACCAAGAGTGCAGTTGAAATTTTGATATTAATGGCTATTTTTTATGATTGCCATCAGTGTTTAAGCCTAGCAATTGCTAATAATTCTGGCTGTAATGGACTTGTTTCATTGTCTAAATTAAATTTTTCTTATTGGTTCAAAGTCTTGCTAGTCTTAAAAATATTCCCTTTTATGACTACTTTTTTCCTTAATAAGAATTGTAATTTTAAAGACCCTTTTTATGCGGATTTAATCAATATGGCCGTGTTTAAAAATGTGGAAAACTTGCATGCCTCCTAAAATCACAACCTACAAGGAAAATACCACTGTTTATACCAAGGTTAAGTTAAGGATGCCGCTTATTTGGTTTGATCCAATTAATAGTTTAGCAAATCGTTGATGGTTTGCTTTAGCTCTAAAATTACCTTTGGGGAAACTTCACCTATTTTTTCTTTTAGCCTTATTTTAGATAGACTTCTGAGGTGTATTACCATAACTTCTGAAGTGCTCGATAATCCATTTTTTTCACTAGGTTCAAGGATAGGATTACCTTTATAGTTTTTAAGTTTGGTAGTAAGCGGGCAGCAAACTACTACTGGAGCATAGGTATTCGCCAAATTACCGCTTACGATTACTACAGGCCTGCATCCAGCCTGCTCGCTTCCTTCAATTGGGTTAAGGTTGGCTTTCCATATTTCGCCTTGCCTCATCCTTGATTGTTTATTTCATGCATATATGCTTCCATGCCTTCTTCTGCTAGCATTAATACATCGGTATCCTCAGACATTGACTTGTACGATTTGATATACTCTGCTTTATTGAGTTGATCCAAATAGATGCGCAATGCCCTTTCTAT
>CAYUDC010000026.1:21546-27738 GCA_964443415.1 uncultured Chitinophaga sp.
GCTCAAACCGATACTTTCTTTTAATTGCATTCAAAACAATCATACATGAAGCAAATTTCCTTATGCGTGGCACTCCTGATAACTTTATCGGCTTGTGCCAGTTCAAAAAAGAAAAAGCCTGCTGCTGCAGCTCAATCGCCTGCTGCCGCTAAAACTACGAGCATTGCAGATAAGACTAAGTCTTGCCGTAAACTCGATGGTTTATTCCCACTCTTTCAAGATACTGCCAATGGCAATGTTTACCTCTTGCTTAAAAAGGAACAATTGGATAAAGAGTATATTTATTTCTCCTATACCGTAGATGGAGTAGTGGCTGCCGGCCATTTTAGAGGTAGCTTTAGAGATAATAAGGTGTTTAACATCACACGTTATTTCGACCGTATTGAGTTTGCCGTAATCAATACTGGGTTTTATTTTGACCCTAAAAATCCAATCAGTAAAGCTGCCAACGCCAACATTAGCAAGGCGGTATTAAGCTCGCAAAAGATTGTTGCCGAAGATGCCAAGAAGGGCGAAATCTTATTAGATGGCAGCAGCTTATTCCTGAGCGAAAGCCTGCAACAAATTAAACCTTCTGCTTTTCCGGGTTCTCAAGGGTTTCAGCTTGGTCAGTTAAGTAAAGACAAAACTAAGTTTATTAGCTTACGCAACTACGAAAAAAATACCGATGTAATTGTAGAATATGTTTACGACAATCCTTCGCCTATCTATGGTGGTGGGAAAGAAGTAACCGACGAACGTGCCGTGAGCATTACCGTGCAACACACCTTAATTGAAGCGCCTAAGAACAGCTTTCAGCCTAGGTTAGACGACCCACGTATTGGTTATTTCTCTGAACAGGTAAACGACATGACTACCATCGAAGCGGTAAATTATAAAGACTTAATTCACCGCTGGCATTTAGAAAAGAAAGATCCTTCGGCTGCTGTTTCAGAGCCAATAGAACCCATTGTTTGGTGGATAGAAAATACCACCCCACATGAATTTAGGGCTACCATTAAAGAAGCTGGGGAGAAATGGAACCTTGCCTTTGAAAAAGCAGGTTTTAAAAATGCCGTTATCGTTAAAGAACAACCAGATACTGCCAATTGGGATGCAGGGGATATTCGCTACAATGTGTTACGTTGGACCAGCTCTCCACAGCCTCCTTTTGGCGGTTACGGACCAAGTTTTGTTGACCCAAGAACGGGTCAAATCCTAGGTGCCGACATTATGTTGGAGTTTATTTTTGTTACCAATCGCTTAAAGCAAGAAGATATTTTTGTAAATGGTAGCAATGCTCAGTTACATGGTAAAGGCATGCATTTTTGCGACGCAGGTGAATACTTGCACCAAACTTCTTTGTTTGGCAAACAGGTGTTAGAAGCACAAGGATTAAGCGATATCGATAAAAGAGAATACATGAAGCAATCCTTGTATTACTTGGTATTGCACGAAATGGGACATACCCTTGGCCTGAACCACAACATGAAAGCCAGCCAGATGTTAAGTCCAACCGAAGTGCACAACAAAGCCCTAACCCAGCAAATTGGATTAACCGCCTCGGTAATGGATTATCCTGCAGCCAATGTGGCCTTAGATAAAAGCAAACAAGGCGATTACTTTACCACCCGTCCTGGACCATACGATATTTGGGCCATTGAGTTTGGGTATACACCTTCCTTGTCTGACCCAAAGGCGGAAGCCGAACGTAGCTTAAAATTGCTTTCTAAGTCGGGCGACAGCCTTTTAATTTTTGGAAACGATGCAGACGATATGCGTGGTGTGGGTTCTGGGATCGACCCAAGGGTAAATGTAAACGATTTAAGTGATGACGCCATTACCTATTCTATAGACAGAATGAAGCTAAGCTTAGACTTAACAAGTAAGCTTAAGGCTAAATACATTAAGCCTAACCAAAGCTACCAAGAGCTCAGACAAGCGTTTAACATTGTGCAAAACGAATACTTTCAAGCAGCCAATGTTACAGTGAAGTATGTAGGTGGTGTATATGTAAACCGCGTATTTGCCGCTCAACCAGGCGCTGGAAAAGCCTTTGCCCCAGTGCCATTGGCCGACCAAAAGCGCGCCATGAATGCCTTAGCTCAATATGCCTTTTCGGGCAACGCCTTTGGTGTTCAAAACGAATTATACCCTTATTTACAAACCCAACGCAGAGGCTTTGGCTTCTTTGGCACCAACGAAGATCCTAAAATACATGAGCGTGTAAATGGTTACCAAAGAATGTTACTAATGCATTTAATGAACCCAACCGTACACAAGCGCATGAGCGATACCCGTTTGTATGGCAATACCTATTCGGTGATGAGCATGATGACAGATTTAACCAATGCCATCATGAAAGGGGATAATGGTGCAGTGCCAACAGTACGTTACAACTTGCAGACAGCATATGTTGAAATGTTGGTGCAAGTGGTAAATGGAAAATCCTATGATGGTATTTCGCAGGCAGCGGCTTTGGCTCAATTGAGAACCATCGAAAAAATGCCTGCTGCCGGCACCGAGGAATACAAAGCACACCTAGAATTGTTAAAATTAAAAATTAAAACAGCTTTCGAGAAGTAGTTCAATCTACTGAAAGTCATATAAGTAGACTTTTTTTTCAGAATCCGGACGCAAATGGAGAAAGTGACCTTACATTTGCATCCGGATTTTTTTTGGTATTTGGGCAAGTTGTGCCCAATGCAATTTTAAAGTCCCTCACTTTTTAACAGTAATCTAAAGAATGAAATTAAGTCAATTTAAATTTGCCTTCAACGAAAGCCTTATTGCCAAACATCCTACTGATGCCCGCGACGAATCTAAACTCATGGTAATTAACCGCAGCACTGGTAAAATAGAACATAAAAAATTCTCTGATATTTTAGGAATGTTCTCTGACAGAGATGTGATGGTATTAAATAATACCAAAGTTTTTCCTGCCAGATTGTATGGTTCTAAAGAGAAAACAGGCGCTAAGATTGAAGTTTTCTTGTTACGTGAACTTAACAAAGAAATGAAGTTATGGGATGTGTTGGTTGACCCAGCCCGTAAGATTCGTGTAGGCAATAAATTGTATTTTGGCAATGATGATTTAGTAGCAGAAGTGGTAGATAATACTACCAGCAGAGGCCGCACCATTCGCTTTTTGTTTGATGGCAGCGACGAAGAGTTACGCAAGTTAATTGACAAATTAGGCGAAATGCCTTTGCCTAAATACATGGATAGGGCAGTTGAGAAAACCGATAAAGAACGTTTCAATACTATTTTTGCAAGCAAAGTAGGCGCTGTAATTCCACCAACTGCTGGATTGCATTTTAGCAAAGAGCTAATGATGCGCCTAGAAATTAAAGGGGTGCGCTTTGCAGAGTTAACTTTACACAATGGCTTAGGCTCTTTTAGAACTGTAGAAGTAGAAGACCTTACCAAGCATAAAATGGACTCTGAGTTTTACGAAATTCCTCAAGAAACTACAGAGATAGTAAACAATGCCATCAGCGAAAAGCGTAAAATTGTTGCCGTAGGTAACTCGGTGATGCGTGCTTTAGAATCTTCTGTTTCTTCTGCAGATCGCTTGAACCCGTTGAGTGGTTGGACAGATAAATTTCTATTTCCTCCGCACGACTTTAAGATTGCCAACGTGTTAATCTCTAATTTTCATCCACCTGAGTCTACCTTGCTAATGGCCACAGCTGCTTTTGCAGGATTTGAGTTGTTAGAAGAAGCCTACAATGAAGCCATTAAAAAGAAATACCGCTTTTTGGCTTACGGCGATGCGATGATTATCATTTAATAAAATTCTATGAACAGGCATGCCATTATTGTTGCTGGCGGAAAAGGTTTGCGCATGGGTGCAGATATTCCTAAGCAATTTTTAGAACTCAATGGCTTGCCTGTTCTTATGCATACGTTACAGGCGTTTCGGTTCGACCCGACCATACAAATTACCCTAGCCTTGCCACAAGATCAATTTGAGTATTGGTATTGGCTATGTAAAAAACATCATTTTGAAGTTCCTCATCGGCTGGTAGCAGGCGGAAATACCCGGTTTCAATCGGTAAAAAACGCGCTGACGTTATTGCCAACAGATGCAGATTTGGTGGCGGTGCACGATGGTGTGAGGCCAATTATTCAGAAAGACATCATCGAAAATAGTTTTGCCATGGCTGACCAAAAGGGGAGTGCCATTGCCGTGGTGAGGCTAAAAGATTCTATCAGAAAACAAGAATTAACAGGTAAAAATCACAGTGTTAACCGTGCGAACTATTATTTGGTTCAAACCCCACAAACCTTTCCTTATCGAGTAATTTTTGAAGCCTACCAGCAGGCAGAAGATGATAATTTTACCGATGATGCCTCGGTGGTGGAGGCGCATGGCAAAGAAATTTATATGATAGAAGGCGATTATAAAAACATTAAGATTACTACCCCAGAAGATTTATGGGTAGGCGAAGTGTTCTTAAAAAATGCCTTTGGCAATTAAGTAAGGCACAATCAGCCACAACAATCCTTTGATCAGGAAAAACATAAAACCAACAAACCCTAGCTTTTTTATCCAAGTCATTATTTTGCCTCTTTCCTTGTGCGGAACTGGACACTCTAAAGGTCTTTCTTGGGCTTTATCTAAAGTTGGTTGTTGCATGTGAAGTTAACACGGCAAATTTAATTGAGTTTGTCTGAATTACAAATTTTGACAGAAACCCAACTTTTCTATTTCTTAGGAAATCGGTAAATAGTCACAATATTTTTCTTGGTATCAATACTCAATACGATGAGCAATTCATTTCCTTCTGCGTCAATATCCATGTCTATTACATCCGAATTTTGTTGCTCACAGATAGGTTTTAATACACTGGTCATTTGAAGTTTGGCCAACCTCGAATACATATTATTATTATCTACACAATAGTTGTCTAAGTTTAAACTTTCGAAGTTGCCACTTTGTACCTCATTGTAAAGGGCGTTTCCTTGAGCATCAAAAACCAATAGTTGATTAATGGCTTCTTCATTTGGATTAAACTCATTGCTAGACACCGTTACAATTACTTTCTTGCCTTTATGAAACACCTTTGGCGGCAAGGGGGCGGTGTTTGATTGAAGGTCTACCAAACCATATTTGGCATTGTCTTTTATGGGCAATTCTTTTAGCCATTGACGCTCCATTACATTGTTTTGTTTTCCTAAACCAAAAGCGGCAGTCATTACCGCTAAGGTTTCACCTTTTTTAACCAAACAAGATAGCACAAAATTTTGGTTGAGGGTATTTAAACTCAGGTTTACATCTTTACCTACCAAAGAACTACCAGGCAATAGAAAATTATCGAGCAGGTATTCTCTAAACAGTTGAAAGTCTTGGTCGTAAAAGGTAATATGGTAAGCAATAGCATTAGGGTTATACATGGCATTGGCACCTTTGCGAGCCATCATATAATATCCCATATGCGAGCCCAAAAACTTCCATTCGCTGCGGTAGTTCATTGATTGAAGCGGTTGAGTGCTGCTTCTTTGCCAGTCTATTTCGGCCAAATCATTGTCTTTTGAGCTCAACAAGGAGGCCGAAAACAAATGCAAATCGCCTAATCCATCATAGGTTTCAAACAATACTTGTGCTTTGTCTGTAAAGTGCACGCGTTCTATCATGCTTTGGGTCAACCCGAACAAACTAAGGTCTATGCGCTTTTTATTGAGTTCTTTGCCCGAAAAATCGAATACTTTAAATTGATAGTTTTCGCCAGCAACATCTTCTGTAAACAGATAATTTTTGTTGGCCGTAATCTTTAGAATACCAGTGGTATTTAACTTAAAGTTGGCTCTTTTGGTAAGGTCTTTACTGTAATATTGCAGTTGATGTTGTAAGGCTTTATTGCCATCATTGGCTTCTTTATCTTGGTTAAATCCAAGCACAAAGCCGTGATCACCTAAATCGAAGTAGGTGTTATAAAAGCCACCAGCCTGCTTGGCATTAATTACTAATTTGGTTTGAGCTGACGCGAGGCTCGCCCATAAAAAAAGTATGCTTACAAATAAAAAACGCTTCATATTAATTGGCTTTTCTTCTCAACTGCCATAAGCCTGGTTGGTTTTTTTCTTCGGTTTGAACCGACCCCTCTTGTTTAAAGAATAAGCTTCCAGCGCTAAAGGCGGCAGCTGCGTGTAATTCGGGCTTTTCTTGCTTAAGCATTTCTGGCTGATAATATTTTTCAATAAATTTAG
>CAYUDC010000027.1:0-27544 GCA_964443415.1 uncultured Chitinophaga sp.
TGAGTTTGCTTACCCAACGCAAACGGTTTATCTGCACAAATAATTAAATTTTCTTGATCCATTCGCACACCAATTGGCTTAATACCAACTCAGAGGCTGCTGCCACTGCAAGAATGTCTTCTAGTTTGGCTGGCTTAAGGTTGTCTGGATTGCACTCATCTGTGAGTACAGAAATGGCAGCTACTTTCATGCCCATGTGCACGGCGGCAATCACCTCGGGTACGGTACTCATGCCAATGGCATCGGCACCCATGCGTTGAAGGTATCTATATTCGGCGCGGGTTTCTAGCATGGGTCCTGGCATAGACGCATAAACCCCTTTTCGCAAAGTAATAGAAAGTTCTTGGGCTGTTTGCTCAAAGATTTGGTTCAAACCAGCATCATAGGGCGCGCTCATATCTGGAAATCTTGGGCCTAAACTGCTCATGTTTTTGCCAATTAATGGATTGCTAGGAAGCAAATTAATATGGTCGTCTATAAGCATGAGGTTGCCTTTTTGCCAACTTAAGTTAAGTAAGCCTGCGGCATTTGACAGAAATAGAGTTTGTATGCCAAGAAGATGCATGACGCGAATGGGCAATACAATTTGGTCCATAGAGTAGCCTTCGTAGTAATGAAACCTGCCTTGCATGGCCAATACGGTTTTGCCCATTAATTGCCCGTAGAGCAGTTTGCCTGCATGCGACTCTACTGTAGATACCGGAAAGTGGGGGATGTCTGCATAAGAAATGCTTTTTTCTATTTGAATATGGGATGCTAAGTTGCCAAGACCAGTGCCTAAAACGATGCCTAGTTGCGCTTTGTTAAAACCTTTATCCGCTAAAAACTTGCTGGTTTCCTTGATATTTTCGAGAGTAATAGTCATTTGTCAATATTATCGAATATTGAAATTGGAAGCAAGATGAGAAGTCTTAGTAAATATCCAATTGTGCGCTTAGGAATAAGTGCGTATCTTTGTTTCCCTTTTATATGAGTGATTCAATTAAACACGAGTGTGGTATTGCGCTAATACGCCTCCTGAAGCCTCTGAGCTATTATGAAGAAAAGTATGGCTCCCCTTTGTACGGGTTAAAAAAACTTTATCTTTTAATGGAAAAGCAACACAACCGTGGCCAAGATGGCGCGGGCGTTGGTGCCATTAAATTTGATCCAGAGCCAGGAGAAACCTTTATCTTCAGACAAAGGGCCAATGGCAGCAATGCCATCGCCGAAATTTTCGAGAAAATATCCTCAAAAATTGCCAAGTCGGGCTCTAAGGAGCAAACCAAAAGTAGCGATTACCTTAAAAAGCATTCCCCATTTTTTGGCGAACTGTATTTAGGTCACCTGCGCTATGGTACACATGGTGGCAATAGCAAAGACCTTTGCCATCCCTTTATCAGAGAAAATAACTGGATGAGCAGAAACCTAATGTTGGCGGGTAATTTTAACCTAACCAATGTAGACGAACTTTTTGATGTACTCATAGATTTGGGTCAACACCCCAGAGAACGCGCCGACACGGTTACGATGTTGGAAAAAATGGGACACTTTTTGGATGAAGAAGTACAAAGAAATTTCACCCGGTTTAAGCTAGAAGGACATTCGAACCAAGAGATTACTAAGCTCATCTCAGAAAATGTGAGTGTAGAGAATATTCTCAAAAGAAGTTTAAGAGATGCAGATGGTGGGTATGTGATGGCAGGCATTTTGGGTCATGGCGATGCATTTGTGGTGAGAGACCCTAATGGCATTCGTCCGGTGTTTTACTACCAAGATGAGGAGATTTTAGTGGTAACCAGCGAGAAGCCAGCGATTATGACAGGCTTTAATATTCCATATAAAGCAGTAAAAGAGATTGGCATTGGAAACGCCTTAATCATCAAGAAAAGCGGCGAAATAACCGAAGTAAATATTATTCCGCCAGCAGAGAGAAAATCATGCTCTTTCGAAAGAATTTACTTCTCTAGAGGAAACGACAGAGAGATTTATAAAGAAAGAAAGATGCTTGGCCATCTGTTGGCTACAAAGGTAATGGAAGCGGTAAATTATGATTTTAAAAATACCGTTTATTCTTACATACCTAACACTGCTGCCGTTGCTTTTTATGGCATGATGGATGGCATCCATGAAGAACTAAATAAGTGGAAAGCCAATGAGATTGCTCAGTTGAAAGGAAATTTTGACGCTGATAAAATCAAGCAAATCTTGGATGTATTGCCGCGTAGAGAGCGCGTAGCAATTAAGGATGCCAAATTAAGAACTTTTATTACCGACGATGCACATCGCGAAGACATGGTAGCGCATGTGTATGATGTAACCTATGGTTTAATTCATAATAAGAAAGATACCTTAGTAGTAATAGATGATTCTATTGTAAGAGGCACTACACTTAAAACAAGTATCCTAAGGATTTTAGATAGATTACATCCAAAGAAAATCATCATCGTTTCCTCTTCACCTCAAATTAGATATCCTGATTGCTATGGGATTGATATGAGTAGAATGAAAGACTTTGTGGCCTTTCAGGCCATGGTGGCGCTGCTTAAAGAGCACAATCTATCACATAAACTAGATGAGGTGTATGAGAAAAGTAAGGCGCAATTAAGTTTACCAAAGGAAGACATGGTAAATCATGTACAAGAGCTATATGCGCATTTTACAGACGACCAAATAAGCAAGAAAATTTCGGAGATTGTTACCCCAGAAGATATAGATGCCGAGGTAGAAGTAATATACCAAAGCATAGAAAATCTGCATAAAGCTTGTCCATTGCATGCAGGCGACTGGTATTTTAGTGGAAACTACCCTACCCCAGGAGGTAACAAAGTGGTAACAAAAGCGTTCATCAACTATATGGAAGGAAATGCAGGAAGAGCCTATTAATAAAACTAGCATGGTATTGCGCAGCCAGAACCTGGTGAAGCGCTACAAAAAGCGTACAGTGGTTAACAATGTTTCTATTGAAGTTAACCAAGGAGAATGCGTTGGATTGCTTGGCCCAAATGGGGCAGGTAAAACAACTACCTTTTACATGACGGTAGGTTTAATTAAACCGGATGATGGAGATGTGTATCTGAATGAAGAGAAAATCACCAAACTTCCCATGTATAAACGTGCGCAGCTCGGACTTGGATATTTGGCACAAGAAGCTTCTATTTTTAGAACACTTACTGTGGAGGATAATTTAAAGGCTGTGCTAGAAATGACTAAGCTTAGTAAGGCTGATCAGGCAGATAAGTTAGAGTCTTTATTAGAAGAGTTCGGTTTGAACCGAGTGCGCAAAAGTTTAGGCAATGTGTTGAGTGGTGGCGAACGCCGCCGAACAGAGATAGCTAGGGCCTTGGCTGTAAATCCAAAGTTTATTTTGTTGGATGAGCCTTTTGCCGGCATCGACCCTATTGCAGTAGAAGATATTCAGCACATTGTGGCTAAGTTAAAACATAAAAACATCGGCATATTAATTACCGATCATAATGTGCATGAAACATTAAGCATCGTAGATAGAGCTTATCTATTGTTTGAAGGCAAAATTCTTAAAAGCGGCACTGCCCAAGAATTGGCCGATGACGAAATGGTAAGAAAAGTTTACCTTGGACAAAATTTTGTATTAAGATAATAAGCCATTATTTTCACAATCAAAGAAATCACCAATGAAAAAATTAATAGTTACCTGTGCCGTATTAGCCGCTTTTACCATAGTTTCTTGTGATGATGAGCCAAAGTTGGATCAACAAGAAGAGCAAGCTGTAGAGCAACAATTAAATCTCGATCAAAAGTCTATGGATTCGCTTGAAGCTGCTATTAAGGCCCAAATGGAGGCTTTGGATAGCGATACGGTTGCCAAAGATTCTGCAGAATAAACCCTTTGATTTAAGCTGATTAGGTTTTATTTTTGATTAACATCAAATCAACCTAATCTATGAAACGTATTTTAAAAACACTGGCAGCGCTGCTTGTGGCTATTCTTTTTATTGTGCTTTTGGCGGCAAGCTTTATTCATTTTAGAGGCATACCCAAATACGAAACGCCCACCCTTAACTTATCTGTAGATATTACACCTGAGCGCATAGCAAATGGTCAAAAAATGGCCTCGGTAATGTGCGTAGAATGCCACATGGGCGCTGATGGAAAGCTAAGTGGCAAACTCATCCCTGATTTGCCAAAAGAATTTGGAACCATTTATTCTAGGAATATTACTCAAGACAAGACCGTTGGAATTGGCAATTGGACTGATGGAGAGTTATATTACCTACTTAGAACAGGCATTTGTAAGGATGGTTCTTATATACCGCCCTATATGGTAAAATTTGCCAATGCCTCAGAGGAAGATATTTTTAGCATCATTGCCTACTTAAGGTCCTATAAGCCTGTGGTGCAAGCCTCTTCGCTGGAGCCACCCTTAAGTGAACCTTCATTTTTAACAAAGTTTCTTTCTCATGTGGCTTTTAAACCTTTGCCATTAAATCCCAATTCTATTGCGTCGCCAGACACTACCAATGCCCTTGTTTGGGGCAAATACCTCACTACTGCAATTTACCAATGTTATGAATGCCATTCGGCAGATTTTAAAACCAATAATCAGGTGGAGCCAGAAAAAAGTGTCGGGTTTTTTGGTGGTGGAAACAAGTTGCTTACACTTGATGGGCAGACCATTTTATCTCCTAATATTACCTTCGACCCAACTGGCATTGCTTCTTACTCTGAATTAGATTTTGTAAATGCTATGCGAAGTGGTAAAAAGCCCGATGGACAGCAATTTAGGTATCCAATGATTCCGCATGCATCCTTGTCGGACGGGGAGTTAAAAGCCATGTATGCCTATTTAAAATCAATTCCCAAAATTGCAAAAACACCCAGTTCAAACTAACTCAACTGCAATTAAATAGTTAAGTTTCTTTGAACTTAGAAGCTTTTGGGAAAGATTTTGGTAGAAAAGTTTAATTTTGAGCACCATTTAAGATTTATGAAGGAATTAATAGAAAAATTAAAAGCTGCTTGTGCAGCCAGCAATCCAGATTTCGACCAGATTGTAGCATTGTTAAAAGACTTAAGAGAATACTTTAAGGCCAATCTTAACGAACCAGGTTTGGTTAAAATGATTCGTTTGGCTTATGAGAATATTGAGGAAAACGGAACGTATACTTTTCTTTATTTAGAAGATGGAGATGCCAAAGAAAACGTTAGCTATTTGGTTGATTTATTGGCCGACTATAACAATAAATACAATAGAGAAGAGCTTCAGGACATTCGTAACCTGATGGAAGGTATTGAAATAGAAGACGACGAAATAGAAGAAGAGGAAGAATGAGCAACGCAGTAGTTGGCATTATCATGGGCTCGGACAGCGACTTGGAAGTAATGAGCGCTGCTGCCAAGGTGCTCGAAGAATTCTCTGTTCCTTTTGAAATTACAGTGGTGTCTGCACACAGAACGCCGGAGCGTATGTTTAATTATGCCAAAGAAGCCAAGGGGCGTGGCATAAAAATTATTATTGCAGGAGCAGGTGGTGCTGCGCATTTACCAGGCATGGTAGCTTCTATCACCACCCTTCCTGTTATTGGTGTGCCTGTGCAGCTAAAAACACTTTCGGGTTTGGACTCTTTGCTCTCCATTGTTCAAATGCCTGGAGGTGTTCCTGTGGCTACCGTTGCCATTAACAATGCAAAAAATGCGGGCTTATTAGCAGTTCAAATACTCGGTATTGCAGATGAGCAACTCTCACTAGCCATGCAAAAGTATAAGGATAACATGCAATCCGAAGTGCTAGAAAAGGCACAAAAGGTAGAAAAAGGCAGAGGAAAAATTGGGTTCATCAGCTGATAATCAATTGGCTGATTTATCACATTTTTTTATTAGAAAATTAAGCCATATTTTGTTGAACCTATAATTAATGCTTTGGATAGTATCTGGGATTTATTTAAGCCTGAAGAGCTCATTAGATTTGGCGGCCTAGCCTTATTACTTATCATTATCTTTTTAGAGAATGGGATTTTCTTTGGTTTTTTTTTACCAGGAGACTCATTGCTGTTTACAGCAGGTTTGCTTGCATACCCAGAGGTGGGTGTTTTAGAAGTAAGTCTTCAAAATCTCATTATCTACATTGGCTTTGCAGCCATAGCAGGCTATTATGCTGGCTACTTTTTTGGGTATAAAACAGGAGAAGCCCTTTATAAGAAAAAGGATACCCTTTTCTTTAAAAAGAAATACATCACTACTGCAGAAGCCTTTTATAAAAAGTATGGTGGATTGGCTTTAGTGCTTGGCAGGTTTTTGCCCATTGTAAGAACATTTGCTCCTATTCTTGCCGGAGTGGTTAAAGTAAAGCCACATATTTTTCTTTTTTATAATATTATCGGTGCGGCACTTTGGCCACTTACCATTGTAAGCGCTGGTTATTATGTTGGCGCGGTATTTCCAAATGCGCTCGATTATCTTAATTATATCATCATTGGCTTTATTGCGGTTACCACCATTCCAATTGTAAATACCTATTGGAAAGAAAATAAATCGAAGCAAAAAATTAACGAACAAGAAAATTAATCATTCATGAACCTCGGAAAACTTATTCTTGTTCCAACTCCTATTGGCAACTTAGAGGATATCACATTAAGAGGATTGCGCATGCTCAAAGAAGCCGATGCTATTCTTGCCGAGGACACAAGGGTAAGTGGCAAACTGCTAAAGCATTATGATATCCAAAAGCCTTTGTGGAGTTATCATGCCCATAATGAGCACAAGCAATTGCAACATTTAATAAGCGAATTGCAGTCGGGTAAAACGCTTGCACTTATTACAGATGCAGGCACGCCTGCTATTAGCGACCCAGGTTTTTTGTTGGTGCGTGCTTGCCTCAAAGAAAATATCGCCGTAGATGCACTACCAGGCGCCACAGCCTTTGTGCCAGCTTTGGTTAAAAGTGGTTTGCCTTCGGACGCCTTCTGTTTTTTAGGTTTTTTACCAGAAAAAAAAGGCCGACAAACAGCTTTTACCAAATTGCAAACAGAAGAGAAAACAATGGTGTTCTATGAGAGTCCGCATAGGCTCATCAAAACCCTCACACAGTTAATCGAATTTCTTGGAGAAGATAGGCCATGTAGTGTGAGCCGAGAACTCACCAAAATGTTCGAGGAAACCATCAACGGAACTTTATTAGAAGTACTTACCCATTTTCAAACCCATACCTTAAAAGGAGAATTTGTCATTGTTGTTCAAGGTAAAGCATAAACACCTTTCATACTTTTTGTTAAGTATGAGCGCTGCCCTGCTACTCACTCTAGCTTGGCAAAATTTTTATTTGTTGCCCACAATATTTTTCGGTTTGATCCCACTGTTTATGCTCGAGAAAAGAATTAGGGTAGAACAAGCCAATAGTAAACTCTGGGTATTTTTATATGTTTGGCTGGCCATGTTGGTATGGAACATCGGAACGGTTTGGTGGGTATGGAATGCCAGTGCCGGAGGCGCTGTAGCTGCATTTATCATCAATAGTTTGCCCTTGGTGTTGCCATTTCTGCTATATCATAACCTTAATAGAAAAACACAATCCGAAAATCTATGGTACTTTATTGGCCTATGGATTGCTGCAGAATACCTTCAGTTTTGGTGGGATTTAGCCTTTCCATGGCTCATTCTTGGTAATGTTTTTAGCTATGCACCAATGCTCGTTCAATGGTACGAAATTACAGGAGTGCTGGGCGGAAGTTTTTGGGTACTCATCCTCAACATAAAAATTTGGCAGTTTATCAATGCCTGGCAAGCACGCAAACAAGTTCCTATGATTGCCAGCCAATGGATGAACACTGCCTTTGTTTGGATATTGGTGCCACTATTTGCCTCTTGGTATGTTTTGCCTGCCAACGACAACTCTTTACCAAAAACGTCTGTGGTGGTGGTTCAACCAAATATAGATCCCTACACAGAAAAATTTGAGGGGCTTAGCCCAGAAGCCCAATTAACCAAAATGCTTCAATTGGCTGAGCAAACCATGGATTCTCAAACCCAATACATCATCCTTCCCGAAACAGCTTTGCAAGGTGGCTTAGAAGAAAATTCGCTCCTTCAAGAAAATCTGTTTCTAATGATGAAGGGCTTTTTAGCAGCTCACCCAGGGGTGAGTATTTTGGGTGGAATGGATTCCTATAAAATCTATGCGCCTGGCGAAGAAAAAAGTTGGACTGCCCGCAAAGCGCGTAACAGTGATATTTGGTACGACTCTTATAATGCAGCTTTTTGCTATAATGGTGTAGATAGCCCCCAAATTTATCACAAGAGTAAATTGGTGCCAGGTGTAGAAAAAATGCCTTACCCACAAGTCTTTGGTTTTATAGAAAAATATGCCATCTCTTTAGGTGGCACCTCTGGAAGCCTAGGCCAAGACAACCAAAGCAAAGTTTTTGGCTTTAATACAAGGCTGCAAATGGCACCTATCATTTGTTACGAAAGTGTTTTCCCTACTTATATCACCTCCTACGTGCAAAAAGGTGCCGATGTGTTATGCGTAATTACCAATGATGGCTGGTGGGGCAACACACCAGGCTATAGACAACATTTTGATTTTGCTAGGTTAAGGGCCATCGAAAATCGCAGGTGGGTGGTGCGTTCTGCCAATACAGGTATCAGTGGTGTGATTAATCAAAAGGGTGGCAAAGAAATAGAAACCTCTTGGTGGAACACTGAAGTGTTTAAGGCAGAGGTTCCATTGGTTCAAACCGAAACCTATTATACCAAACATGGCGACTGGTTGGCTTGGGTATTAATGCTCATAGCCTTTCTCTCTGCTCGATTTAAGCCCATGGTGTTTACCCGATTTGGAGCCTAATTACTCGCTCTGCAATAACGCAAAACTACAACGGTAAACTGCCCTTTCGCTATTGGTGTCTTGCGTTTGCAGGACTGCGACATAGATTCCAGGTGGGCACAAAGTACCTTGGTCGTTTATGCCTGTCCAACTAAAACTATGGTGGTTTTGATTCATCATCATAGGCTCTATTTGTTTTATGACTTGACCATGATGGTTAATAATCATAGGTTTTGCCCATAGGGTTGTATGTGGGGTGGACAGTTTAAATTCTATGAAATCTAAATGGCCATCCATGTTGGGGCTAAAAGCCGGTGAAGAGGCCGTTAAACCCTTGCCAGAATTGGTTTTTTCTTTATTTGTAAATATGCCTGGCGAGGCTTCTGTGGCCGAGCTAAACCAATTTTTTTCTCCTAAGGTGTTTGGAAATAATTGCTGCCTTTCTAAACTGATTCCTTTGGTTTGAACCAATAACTCGAAATGGAGTTTTTCTGAAAAAGAAGCGCTATCAATTAAGAGATTCATGCTGTCGCGAATTTCTATGAGGCCGCCTTCTAAAGGTAATGCCAGCATTGGATGCTCAAAAATTTGTTCAATGGCATGATAGGAATAAGTGCTTCCTAATTGATTTGGCTTTGGGTGTAACACAAGGGTTTGATGGGCAGGTATGCAATGCCCGGGTCCAAACAAGCTCAATACCTCTTTCCAATCATCCTCGTGATTACTCTTTCGTATCAATAATAAATTATCGAGGTTAATAGGGAAGTCTCTGGTATTATGTAGCTCTAAAAAGTCGCTTTCATTGGGATAGGCATCAAATAATATCTCTGTAATTTTGATATCGTCTAAGTTGGCTTTTTGACTAGGAGCTATCGTGCAGGAAGTAATTGGCAATGCATTGCCTGCGCAATCTTGTGCGGCTAAAATTTCTAAGTTAAAGGGCAATTCTTTTGATATTTTAAGCTGGTATTTGGTTAAGTTATTTTCGGCCGAAGCGTTTATAAGGGTATCGGTAAATTTGAATTTTTGAAGGTGCATAGGTTCATTAAAATGAAGTAGCATGACACTGTCATTTAAAAGGCAATGCATTTTTACATGCGGATGTTCTTGGTCGATAAACGACTTATGTTGTTTGTTTTCTTTACCCGGTGTACTGCCTTCTTTGGCTAAGGAAACTTGCCACACTTCTTCGGAAAGGCATGGATTATTGGTGTTAATCAATTCTATACTTGCAGCCTTTGGATTAAGGTAAAGTTGGTTAGTCATCCAACTGCTTTTGTAACTCACTTGATGAATGATTTCTTTTTTATTATTTAATAAACTGATGTTTTCATGGAGGCTGAGTGCTGGAAAATTACTCAATGACAATTGATTATTTATATCCGCAAATGCTTTTGTGTTTTGCGTTTTATATAGGATGAGCAATGAATCTGGTAACAGCAAGTGATTGGGTAGATCGATGATTTGGTTATCTACTTTTAAAAGAAGTTCATTTAAATGAATGGCAAAGCGAGAGCGATTTTTGATTTCTATAAAGTCTATGGGAGTAAAGGTGCTTGCGCGCTTTTCATCAAAACAAACTTCGTTGATAAGCACATCTAAAAATGCCGGTGGTTTAGTTTGATAATAGTAAAGGTTAGTGTCTATTTGCATTTGGTTGCCACTGCAATCACTTAACCCGTTTATAAGAATTGAATATTGTTTTAGGTGCTCAAGATTAAAGGGTATTTGAGCCCAATATTCCATCGGATGGATGCGAGAAAGTAAAGTTTCTTGGTTGTTTACCTTACAAATACTTTTTAGAGATAGTAAAGAATCTATGTTTTCATTAACTAACAAGCGTATTTGGTTCGAACCAAAAAATGATAAATTGATCAGCAAGGGCTTTTCTAGGTCTGGCCCCAAATGCCATAAAGAATTTTCTTGTCCAGGGCTGCCACCAATACTGCTTTCGCTTGCCTGCCAGTTATCCTCTGCTAAGCAAATTCTAGTAGGATGAATCATTTCTAGCGAATAGCCTCCAGTAGCTTTTGTATTGTTTTTATAACTACTTGTTTGATATGTATACCGATGAATGGTATCTTGTTTTTGGTTGAGGAGGTATACACTTTTTCCCTCATTGGTTAAGGATGGGATACTGCTACCAAGTACTTTACCATATGGTGTAAACAGTGCACTATCGTTAGGGTTGCATATAATTAAAAACGACTGTGGTTCGATGAATGCTTGTGGATATTGGCTAAGTGGATAGATTTTCTTTTCGTCGGCGATGGAAAGGAGTTTTAAGGGAATAGCAACATTACTTTGGTTATAGATTTCTATAAACTCTGCTTCGGGTAAACCCATGCTAGGAGAAGGATCTGGCATGAGTTCTGTAAATAAAACTTGATGTAAGATTGGTTCAATATACCGAATACTAATGGATGTATCATTGGCGCAATTTCCTTCTTTATCGCATAGGTTTTTAAGTGCTATTTGATAGGCGTTATTAGGTATAAGTTTTTGTTGTAGATGTATGCCTATCTTTTCGTTTTCAAATGTGTAGGCAATGTCTAAACTTGATGCAAATGATGCCTTGAACTTAGCAGAATCAATGGCTTCATCAAATAGAAGTTCGAGGCTAGAATCACTTGAAACAACAACATCTTTTAGCTGAGGTGCTTGACGGTCTATGCGGATATTTCCAGCATATAGGTCATCAAAATATACGTTGGAGGCATTGCCCATGGTGTATCTAAACCAGATGCCGGTAAAATAATTCCCTGTATTGATTGCAAAAATTTCTTGGCCTTGTATGATGGGCTTGTTTTTGTTTTGTGAAGTATCCAACCAAACCTGCCACTGTTGATGTTGGAGAAGGTTTACTTTTACCTTTACAATATTGTTGTTTAGGCCAATGGTGGAGGGTTTGCCTTTAAGGATATAAGTAATTTTTCCATTGTCAACATAAATCAAATTTAAACTATCGGAGGGGCCTGTGCTCCCGCCAAATTGGAGGTAATAGGCATTTTTACTTCTACTGATATCAAAGCTATCGGCCAATAAATAATACCTCACTTGGTTTTGGCTGCTAGGGTTAAATGCAAATCGCAGCCAAAATTCCCATTCCATGCTGTCGGTTTGTTTTATGGGTAAACTTAGAAATGCAGGCGTTAATGAGGATTTACCAATGGATTGAAGTTGCATATTGGCATTTACTCTAAATAAAGAATCGGTTCCACGCCAGGTTGGCTGTTGTGTAAAATCACCATCCGAAAACGATTCGATGGTTTGGGCCGTGGAAGAAAAGGCCCAGATTAGGCAACATAAAATGAATAGGTTTTTTGGCATATTCAAATTTAGTTTCTGATAAGTTGCCTATTGTTTTAATTTTGCATGGTCAATAAATTAAATCAGGTTTATAAGATAGCTCAAAAATATGATGAAAGTTGCAGTGGTAGGCGCCACCGGTTTGGTAGGCACAATGATGTTACAGGTATTAGAAGAAAGAGGATTTCCGGTGGGTGAGCTTATTCCGGTGGCATCAGAGAAGTCGGTTGGAAAGAAGATAAGCTTTAAAGGAAAGGAGTACCTAGTACATTCTATGGAGCAGGCTATTGCAGCAAAACCTCATGTAGCTTTGTTCTCGGCCGGAGGAAGTACTTCCCTTGAATGGGCTCCTAAATTTGCAGCAGCAGGCATTTACGTGATAGACAACTCTTCTGCTTGGCGTATGCATCCTGATCATAAATTGGTAGTGCCCGAGATTAACGCCCATACGCTTCAGAAATCGGATTACATTATTGCCAACCCCAATTGCTCTACCATACAAATGGTAATGGTTTTACAACCCTTACATAAGGTGTTTAGCATTAACAGGGTAGTAGTTTCTACTTATCAAAGCGTAACTGGCACTGGTGTAAAAGCAGTAAACCAACTAGAAAATGAACGCAATGGGGTAAAAGGAGAAATGGCATATAAATATCCGATTGATAAAAATGTGATTCCGCAAATTGATGTTTTCTTAGAGAACGGCTATACCAAAGAAGAGATGAAGATGGTAAAGGAGACCTGCAAAATTATGGGTGATGATCACATTAAGGTTACAGCAACTTGTGTGCGTATTCCGGTAGTGGGTGGTCATAGCGAAAGTGTGAATATTAGCTTTGATAAAGCAGTAGATTTGGCTTTAGTGAATCAATTGTTAGAGGCAGCGCCTGGCGTTTCGGTGGTAGATAATCCAGCCGAAGCCATTTATCCAATGCCACTCACGGCACACCAAAAAGATGAAGTGTTTGTAGGCCGCATTCGTATGGATGAGTCGTACCCCAATACTATCAATCTGTGGATAGTTTCGGATAATTTGCGAAAAGGTGCAGCCACGAATGCCGTACAAATAGCCGAGTATATGGTTGCCAATGGTTTCTTTGCTTAATAATGGCAGATTTACCTATTTATACTAAGTCTCAACTGGCCTTAAGAAATGGCCAAGACAAAGAACAAATTTGGGTTGCCTTTAATGGGATTATTTATGATGTTACCAAAAGTCGTCTTTGGCGCAATGGCAAACATTACGAGCACTGGGCTGGACAAGATTTAACAGAAGAGTTAGCAGATGCACCGCACAACCAAAACGTATTTGATAAGTTTGAGGCGGTGGGAGTTTTGCTTAGCTAAGTTCTACCCAAACTGGGCAATGGTCAGAGTGTTTAGCCATTGGCATAATACCAGCATCTAGTAGTTTCGACTTTAAATTATCCGTTACCATGCAATAATCGATGCGCCACCCTTTATTATTGTTTCTGGCATTTGCTCGGTAACTCCACCAACTGTATTGATGGGGTTGAGGGTAAAAGTTTCTAAAACTATCTACAAAACCAGATTGAACGAACTGCTCTAACCATTCGCGTTCTTCTGGCAAGAATCCGCTGCTATTTTTATTGGAAACTGGGTCGTGAATATCAATTGGTTTATGGCAAATATTATAATCGCCACAAATAATTAGTTCTTTCCTTGTTTGCTTTAATGTTAGGATATATTCATTGAAAAAGCTGAGCCAGCGCATTTTATACGCTTGTCTTTCGTCTCCGCTAGATCCACTTGGCATATAAACACTGATGACACTGGTACTGCCAAAATCTGCTCTAATGATTCGCCCTTCATTATCCCATTCGGGATTATCAAAGCCATAGGCCACATGATCAGGTTTAGTTTTAGCAAAAATGGCCACTCCACTGTAGCCCTTTTTTTCGGCACTAAACCAGTATTGGTAGGGATAACCAATTACCTCAAACAAAAACGACTGCACTTGGTCGGAGCTAGCCTTTACCTCTTGAAAGCAATATACGTCGGCCTTTTCTTGCTGCATAAAGTCTACCAAGCCTTTGCTCATGGCAGAGCGAATGCCATTTAAATTATAAGAGATTATTTTCATAAACTACAAGAATAGGCAAGGCAGCAAAAAAAATCTTCATTTTAGAAGAAATAATTGCATTTAAGTGATTGAGTTTTTACACATTTGCACCCGCATGAACGTAGAGGTAAAAAAGTCTAAAATTCCAAATGCTGGCAAAGGCCTATTTGCTGCTGCTTTGTTTAAAAGAGGCGAACCTGTAATTGAATACACGGGAGAACAAATAACATGGGCGCAATGCCAAAAGCGTAACGAAGCCTTAGATGGGGTTGGAGCCTATTATTTTTACATCTCAGAAAGAAAATGTATTGATGCTTTATATAGATTAGACTCACTTGCGCGTTATGCCAATGATGCTGCTGGATTTATAAGAATACCAGGTATCAGAAACAATGCAAGATTTGAGATTATTAAGGGAAAACCATTTATTGTGGCAAGTAGAACCATTTATCCTGGAGACGAAATTTATGTGGGTTATGGCAGGGAATATTGGGCAGCCATGCGGCATAATGGGTTTGATCCAAACAAAAAGAAACCAAAAAAGTCGAGCAAAGTGTCAAAAACCGAAGAAAAGCAACCCGTTCCAAAGAGGGAAGCCAAACATTAAGTTTGCCTATCAAGCTTATTATTCCTAAAATTGTAAAGTCATTAAGAAACTAAGAAAGACAGACATGTTAAGAAAAGAAGTTTTTGTTATGCATAAAGAAAATTTCAGATATTTTTTCGCTTGTGTATTATTGTTGTTAGCTATTGGGTCGACCCAACTAAGCGCGCAAGTGCAAGATGAATCTACACCTGGATTTGATTTTGGTTCTCCAGACTCTGTGGCTACAGATAGTGCTACATCCGAGGACGGGGGAGAAGCGGCACCTACCGGACCAACCGTAAAGCCATATGAAAGAATTGTTTTATACATTGATTCGGCTACAAACCTTATCACCTATTATGGTGTCATTGAACAAGAAGAAAGTGGATCAGATTCGCTCTACATTAGGGCAAAGCGTTGGGCCAATAAAACCTTTGGCAAAGAAATTAAAGTAGAGGTAGACAAGCGAAACCAAAAGCTTACCTATATTGGAACGATTCCTGCCTATGCTTACATCAATAAATATTCAAAGCGTCCACTAGGTACGTTCGAGTTTAAAATGACTTTCTTAATTAAGGAAGGTAGATACAAATACATTATCACCAATTTGGTACATGAATCTGTTAAGCCAGCAGATGGAAGCAAAAGCACTCGAAATTATTTTGAGTACTATTATACTTCTACTACTAAAATCAGGGAAAATGATACGGTATTGCGTATGGCAGACAAAGACATCAACAAAATGATTGATAGCATGATTGCTGCCTTAAAAGACCCAATTTTAGTTGACGAAGACGATTGGTAGTTCTCTAAACTACTTTAAAATAGTAGTCGCCATTTTCCCAGTATAATTGTTCGTTTTGAGTTAAAGGCTCAAGTTTGGCATTTTTTAGCCCATGAGCGATATAACCCAGTGGTTGTAACAAATCAATAAGTTGTTTTCTGTTTTCTGGAGTGTTAATTTCTATTTGAATGAGCGGCTTAAATTTACGAAGCGTTTGCATCATTTGAGGGAATAAGATCACCTCATATCCTTCCACATCACATTTCACAAAATCGAGTTTTTCTAAGTGGCTAAACAAAACATCGGGTACTTTCATTTGTGCCTTAAATGTTTGCAAAGAGGCTGCCTCTTTTTGTTCAACGATTTTGGTTAGCCCATGTCTAAAAACGCCATTGATGGTAGGGGTTCCAAGGGTAATCTCTTTTTCCTCAGAGCCCAATGCATAAGGCATGATTTGTGTGTTTTTTAGTCGGTTCGAACCAAGATTCTTTTTTAGAATGCCTGCAAACAGCGGCACTGGTTCAACTGCATAAACCTTACCCTTTGGGCCAACTAAATCTGATAGAAAAGTAGCGTAATAGCCAACATTTGCACCAATATCTAGGCAAACAAATTCGGGTTTTATCAATTGGTTTAAATAGAAAAGTTCTGGGTACTTTTCTTTGAAAAACCCTGCCCTTATTAGTTTAAGGTAAGCACTACTCACCAAGTTAAGATAGGTTTCTTGACCAAGTAAATTAAATAAGGTTGATCTGAGGCGCTGTTCTATTGTCATTCTTTTACCTCTTCAAAATCTACGTACTCGCCTAATTTATCCTTACTCGACTTTTGTGTTTGCTTCACCCTAGGGTCGATTGTTATTTTACCTTCTTCCTCGGCTGTGGGCGGCTGTTGGTGGTAATGTGTATGTTGAGAATAATGAATGGTTCTGTTACCAAATAGGCTACCGAACACATACCTAAAGATAATGTAGAACAGTAGCACATATAAAAGAAATTTAAACATACTTTCGAATTGAAGTGGCAAAGATGCAAAAAAAAAGTAAGTGCAAGAAGCACTTACTTTTTATTGAATTTGAGGGATACTCCATTTACACAATATCGCAAGCCTGTTTTGTCTTTTGGCCCATCGTCAAATACATGACCCAAGTGGCCGCCACATTTGGCACACATAATTTCTGTTCTAATCATGCCGTGGGTGGTATCTGTTTTGGTTACAATTTTATCTGGATTAATTGCCTCGTAAAAGCTAGGCCATCCGCAGCCGCTATCGAATTTAGCGTCTGAACCAAATAATTCATTACCACAGCCAGCGCAAGTGTACATACCACCGTCGTAATTGTCTTCAAGCGAACTTGTAAAAGGTCGTTCTGTGCCTTTTTTTCTGAGGATAAAGTATTGCTCAGCACTTAACGTGGATTGCCATTCGCTATCTGGCTTTTGAAGTTCAAATACAAATTTGTCGCTAATTTCTTTGTGTTTTGTGTTGGTGACCATACTATCTGATAATTGAATTTTTTGTTTTATTTGGGCATCACAAGCAGTAAAACCCATTATCATAACAAAAGCAATGGCTATAAATGTTTTGTGGTTCATGTGAATTTAACGACAGCACCTCAACATTTGTTTTTCACTGCCGTGGCTACATTTTCACCATCCATGGCTGCTGATACAATTCCACCAGCATATCCAGCACCTTCGCCACAAGGAAAAAGCCCGCTTATTTGTGGATGGGCAAGGGTTTCTTTGTCTCTTGGAATTCTAACTGGAGAAGATGTTCGAGATTCGGTGGCAACCAAAATAGCTTCATTGGTAAGATACCCTTTCATTTTTTTACCAAATGCAGATAATCCACCCCTTAAGGCTTTTCCCACAAAGTCTGGTAATACCTCCATCAAATTTAGGCTATGGGTACCCGGCAAGTAAGAGCAATCTGGCAAGGTGGTGGAGGTTTTACCATTCACAAAATCCATCATGCGTTGGGCAGGGGCTTTTAAACTGTTATCACCAGCCTCAAAGCAGCGCTTTTCTACAGACGATTGAAAGGCTAAGGCAGCTAATTGACCTAGTTTTTGAAAGGGTTTAAAGTCGTCTATGGTTAACGAAACCACCATGCCACTATTGGCAAAGGGGTTGTTTCTTTTGCTTGGGCTCCATCCGTTTACTACAATTTCACCGGGCGCTGTCATGGCGGGGGCAATAATACCACCTGGGCACATGCAAAAACTAAAAACGCCTCTGCCATTTACTTGTTCTACTAGGCTGTAACTCGAAGCCGGTAAAAATGAATCCCGTTGGGTATGGCATTTATATTGGATTTGATCTATCAAATCTTGGGGATGTTCTATGCGAACACCTAAGGCAAAAGGCTTGGCTTCAATTAAAATTTGTTTTTTATCTAGCAATTCAAAAATGTCGCGTGCCGAATGTCCTGTGGCCAAAATTACTTGGTTAAAATGATAGCTATTTCCATTGGCCACAATGCCTTTTAGCTTATTTCCTTCTAAGATAAAATCTGTCACTCGCGAATTAAAATGCACTAGTCCACCGCATTTTTCGATGTTCTCGCGCATATTGGTGATAATTTGTGGCAACTTGTTGGTTCCAATATGTGGGTGCGCTTCAAACAATATATCAGGGTGGGCCCCGTGTGCCACTAATATGTTTAGAATTCTTTTAATGTCTCCTCTTTTGCTAGAGCGCGTGTATAACTTACCGTCGCTATAGGTTCCAGCGCCTCCTTCTCCAAAGCAATAATTGCTGTCGGGGTTTACTGTATGATGCTTGGTAATATCTGCTAAATCCCTTCTTCTTTCTCTTACGGCCTTTCCCCTTTCGAAAATTACAGGCTTTAGACCAAGTTCTATGAGTTTAATAGCAGCAAATAGGCCCGCTGGTCCAGCGCCAATTATGGCCACTTCTGGGGCATTTTGTACATTTTGCCATTGTATTTCGAAGGGTTTTTCTTCTGGTTTCTGGTTGATCCAAAGCGTTAGTTGCAGTTTATAATGAATGGGTTTTCTTCTAGCATCTAAACTTTTACGGTGGATGGTAATGCCATTGAGTTCCTCTGGTAGAATTCCAAACTGCCTACAGACTAGTTTTGAAAGGTTTTCTTCACTAGAGGCTTGCTCTGGGGTGGCATTTAATTCTATTAATTTTTCCATAAATCAGGTAGTTATCCTAAAGTAGCAAAGATGTGTAAAAAAATTATTCTATTCATTCGATGGCATGCTTAAATTGCTTAACAATTAAAATATTATTCCCATGAAAAAGCATTTTACATTATTTATCGCCACCATTACATGTTTAGTTTTGGTATTCAGCTCATGTAGCCAGCAAGTATACAGCTACAGAAGCAAGGTGAAAGTGAAGCAAGGATCTGATGAGGTAAAAAAGGAATCTGAAAATGCAATTGAAATTTCTGCGAAACCGTTCATAGCAAAAGAAACCGCGGTTTCAATGGCTGCTCCTACCGAAGGTTTGGTTCAACCCGAAGTAGTAAAAGAAAATAGACAAACAACTAAATCCCTGAAAAGAGCTCATAAGATTGCGAGTGTCATTGAAAAAATGGTTCCTAGCAAAACAGGCTTGGCCGCTGTAAATGGTATTCACTCGAAAAAAGCATTGGCTAAAGCTACTGATGTAAAGGAGGTTGCTGTCCAAGGTATTGATGCTAAAAAATGGATGATTGTAGGTTTGATTATTATGCTCGGAGCTATTGTGTTGGGACTATTAACAGGGTATACATTCTTTTATGGTATTGGGGCATTGATTTTTGTCATAGGATTGGTGTTTTACCTCATGGAAATGCTACTTTAATCGCTATTTCTTAACATATTCTTCAGATATTTTTATAGAACAGAATAAGCGCTTACCTTTGAGCCTTTAAAATTTTAACAATGGCTCAGTTATCAGTTGCTGAATTACAGCATTTATCTTCACAAATTAGAAGGGACATCCTTAGAATGGTGCACGCTTGCAAAAGTGGCCATCCGGGAGGTAGTCTTGGTTGTGCAGATTATTTTGCTGCTTTATATTTTAATGTTTTAAATCATCAGTCGGATTTTAAGATGGATGGCATTGGAGAGGATGTATTTTTCCTCTCTAATGGCCATATTTCGCCAGTATTTTATAGTACACTGGCCCGTGCGGGATATTTTCCAGTTTCAGAGTTAAGTACCTTCAGGCGTTTGAACACCAGGTTGCAGGGTCATCCAACTACTCATGAGCATTTGCCAGGAATTAGAATTGCCTCGGGGTCTTTAGGGCAAGGTGTATCGGTGGCTTGCGGTGCGGCGTTGTCTAAAAAGCTCAACCATGATGCGGGTATAGTACAAGTATTAATGGGTGATGGTGAAATACAAGAAGGCCAAAATTGGGAAGCTTTTATGTTTGCTGCTCACCATAAAATTGATAACCTCATTGTTACCATCGATTTTAACGGTCAACAAATTGATGGCTCAACCCATGAGGTAATGGGCATTGGTAGTGATATAGAAGCTAAACTGCTTTCATTTGGCTGGGATGTGCTTCATATGAATGGTCATGATTTTGAAGATATTTTAAAAGTAATGAGTGAGGCCAAATCGCGCTTAGGAAATGGGAAGCCTGTTTTTATTATGATGAAAACCGAAATGGGTTACCCTGTAGATTTTATGATGGGCTCTCACAAATGGCATGGTGTGGCACCAAACGACCAAGAGCTTGAAAAGGCCTTAGCTCAATTGCCAGAAACACTAGGTGATTATTAGTTGACGTTAGGATTGGATGATTAGACACTTTAAATATATCTGCTTTTTAGTTTTGGCTCTTGTAGCCTTAAAAATTAGTGCTCAAAATCCTCCAAAGCCGATTAAAACAAGAATTTTATTTTTACTAGATGCCAGTGGCAGCATGTATGCCAAATTAGAGAGCGATTCTAGAATTAATGTAGCTAAAAGGCTTTTGTCTAGAACCATTGATAGTTTATCTAATCAAAGTAATCTTGAAATAGCCTTAAGGGTATATGGGCATACTTCTCCTCCCAACCAACGAAATTGTCGCGACACCCGATTAGAAGTGCCATTTAGGGCGAATAATTTTGCCGATGTTAAAAAGAAAATAAACAGCATCACACCTAAAGGTACCACACTCATTGCGCATTCTCTGCTTCAGGCATCATACGATTTTCCTTCAGAACCTAATACCAGAAATGTTATTATTTTAATAACCGATGGTATCGAAGAATGTCAAGGTGACCCTTGCGCTGTTTCTGAAGCTTTGCAAAGTAAAGGGGTTATTTTAAAGCCTTTTATTATAGGCGTTGGGTCAACCGAAGACTTTAGAAAGGCTTTTGAATGTGTAGGACGTTATTATGATGCCAATACTGAAAAGGGTTTTGAAGATGCCTTAAAAATAGTAGTGTCGCAAGCGCTCAATAATACTACCGCGCAAGTAAACTTGTTAGATATTAATGGAAAGCCAACCGAAACCAATGTTAACATGAGTTTTTACGACATGAATTCGGGGCAGCTTATTTATAACTACATGCACACCATTAATGAGCGTGGCGTGCCAGATACCATTCAGTTAGATCCAGTGTTTAGGTATAGAATGGTTGTTCATACCATTCCACCTGTAGTAAAAGAATTTATAGATGTAACGCCTGGCAAACACACCATCATTGGGGTAGATGCACCGCAAGGAGAGCTGCAGGTGAAAGTAGAGGGATTAACCAATTATAATAACTTACAATTTATTGTTAGAAAGCACAATCAGAATCAAACATTGCATGTGCAGGAAGCTGGTATTAAAGAGAAATACTTAGTAGGTAAGTATGATGTAGAGATACTTTGCTTGCCACGTATGTTTAGAAGAGAGGTAAGTGTGGATCAAAGTTATACCACCACCATACAATTGCCGCAACCAGGCAAACTCATAGTAAATTGTCAGATGCAAGATTATTATGCAGATGTTTATCAGATGGTGAGAAACGAGCTCACTTGGGTTTGTAAATTACCCTCCGACAAAAGGAGTCACCAGTTGATAATTCAACCAGGGGATTATAAAATTATTTACCGCGCTAAAGGAAGTTCTAGAAGTAGCAATACTTTTGAGCGTTCGTTTAAGGTAAACAGTGGACAAGCAACAAATATTTTATTGAATTAACACCAAATAGATTTTAGGGATGAAAAAATTTGAAGTACAAAATGTAAAGGACACAAGAAGTGGATTTGGAGCTGGACTTTCTGTGTTAGGAAAGGAAAACCCGAAGGTAGTAGCTTTGTGTGCCGACCTTACCGGTTCTTTAAAAATGGATGCCTTTCAAAAGGCACATCCCGAGAGGTTTTTTCAGGCTGGTATTGCCGAAGCAAATATGATGGGTGTGGCCGCCGGCTTAACTATTGGTGGATGGATACCTTTTACAGGAACCTTTGCCAACTTTAGTACAGGCAGGGTGTACGATCAAATTAGACAATCTATAGCCTACAGCCATAAAAATGTAAAAATTTGCGCTTCCCATGCTGGATTAACTTTGGGAGAAGATGGTGCTACACATCAAATATTGGAAGATATTGGCTTGATGAAAATGTTGCCAGGAATGACAGTGATTAATCCTTGTGATTATAACCAAACCAAAGCGGCTACAATTGCCATAGCCAAACATCAGGGGCCGGTTTATTTAAGATTTGGAAGACCTGCTGTTCCAAATTTTACCCCAGAAGATCAAACCTTTGAAATTGGAAAAGCCTTGATGTTAAATGAAGGAAAAGATGTGAGTATTTTTGCTACTGGTCATTTGGTTTGGAAGGCCATTGAGGCAGGTGAATTATTGGCTGAAATGGGTATTGATGCAGAGATTATAAATATTCATACCATCAAGCCTTTAGATGCTGAAGCCATTTTAAAATCGGTGGCTAAAACAGGTTGTGTAGTTACAGCAGAGGAGCATCAGATGAATGGTGGCTTGGGAGATAGCATTGCACAATTGCTGGCTAGAAAACATCCTGCACCACTAGAAATGGTAGCAGTGAATGATAGTTTTGGCGAAAGTGGTACACCAGATGAGTTAATGAAAAAGTACGGCCTAGAGGCATCAAATATTGTTGATGCCGTAAAAGCTGTAATGAGCAGAAAGTAAAATGAACAAGAAGTTAAGAAATGTATTGGCGGGCCTAGGAGTGATTCTGGTTTTGTTTCAATTTGTGCAGCCTGCATTAAACCAAGGTACAGTTGAAGGGATAGAAGATATTAGTAAGGCAGTGGACGTACCAACAGAGGTAAATCAGATTTTGCAAAAGAGCTGTAATGATTGCCATAGTAATGCTACGGTTTATCCTTGGTACACCAACATACAACCTATTGGCTTGTGGATGCAACACCATGTAGATGAAGGTAAACAAGAGTTAAATTTTAGCACCTTTAATTTGTATTCGGCCAAGCGCAAGGCGCATAAAATGGAAGAAATTGTGGAGATGGTGGAAGGCGGCGAAATGCCATTGCCATCCTATACTTTCATTCATGGAAATGCAGTGTTAAGCGAATCAGAAAAGGCTACATTGATAGCTTGGGCTAAGAAATCATACGCTACTTTAAAGATTGCTCCATAAGCATCAATTTTAGTTTTAGAACGCCTGCTACTGTAATGGCATCTTGATAATTGCCTTGCATCACCTGTTGGTATAGGGTCTCAAATGGTATTTTCTTTATTTGAAGTTCTTCTGTGTCTTCGGGTTCAGATTGGGTGTGACTTAATTCTCTTGCTACATAAATAATGGCATGTTCATCGGTCGCCGAATTGCTTAAGTCCATTTCTAGTATTTTTTCCCATTTGGCAGCTTCTATGCCACATTCTTCTAGGAGTTCCCGCTTAGCTGATTCTAAGGGGTCTATACCAATTTTACCGCCGCCTTCTGGAATTTCCCAACTGTATTTTTTTAAAGGATATCGATATTGTCCCACTACCCAGGTATGATTATTTTCATCTAGGGCGATGATGCCAATGGCTAAATTTTTAAAGTGAACAATACCATAAATTCCTTCTGTGCCACCTGGTGTAACTACTTCTTGGTGATGCACCCTTATCCAAGGATTTTCATAGGCAATAGAATCACTTTTTTGTTGCCAGGGGTTTTTGTTTTCATCGATTTGTTTCATGGTACAAATAAAATTAAAATTTGGAAACCGATTTCACTAAAGTAGAATATGGTTTGAATACTCCCTTAAAATGATAATTTTGATATGAATGAAAAGGGCAGGTTTCAGGAGTAAATTAATTTTTTTGAGTCTCATCTTTTTGATGTTATTCAATTTTCCATTGTTAAAGATTTTTAACCTGCCGGTTTTTATTGCTGGTGTTCCATTGCTGTACTTGTATATGTTTATGGTTTGGCTATTCATGATTATAAGTTTGTATTTATTATTCAGAAAAAAGCATGATTAGCAGTTGGCTATTAATTGGAATATCATTGGCCTATTGGCTTATTTTGTTTGCGATTGCTTGGTGGGCAGAACGCCTTAAAAAGCAGTCCAAGCCACTTAGTAGCAGCCCTTATGTGTATGCATTATCTCTGGCAGTATATTGCACCGCTTGGACATTTTTTGGTAGTATTGGGAAAGTGAAGGAAGGTGGTATAGATTTTTTGGCTGTTTATATAGGACCAACACTCATGTCTATTCCGGCTTGGTTTATTCTTAAAAAGATCATTAGAATTTGCAAGGCTCAGCAGATTAGTACCATTGCAGATTTTATTTCGTCGAGGTATGGCAAGAACTTAAGTTTAGCGGCCTTGGTAACAGTGTTTTTATTCTTTGGTATTATTCCTTATATCTCGCTTCAACTAAAAGCGATATCAGAAAGTTTTAACTTGCTTACGCAGGATGAATTTGCCACGGGTATGCCAAAGGGTTTATCTATTTTTAGTAACACTGCATTAATTATGGCCATAGGAATGGCTATGTTTTCTGTGTTGTTTGGCACTAGGCGAATAGAGTCTAACGAGAAGCATGAGGGCATGATTGCAGCCATAGCTTTTGAATCTATTGTTAAATTAATAGCCTTTGTTTCGGCGGGTATATTTGTTTGTTTTGGGGTGTTTAATGGTTTTGGGGATATTTTCTCTAGGGCCAATCAAATACCTTCGTTACAAAAGCTATTTGTACTTCCAGAAGAGGGAGGATATGGTAATTGGTTTTGGATATCTGCCTTGAGTGGGATGGCCTTTATATTTTTGCCAAGGCAATTTCAGGTGGCAGTAGTTGAAAACACTGATGAAAAGCATTTGAACAAATCGATTTGGCTTTTTCCTTTATACCTTTTAATCATTAATATTTTTGTATTGCCCATAGCCTTTGGTGGACAGTTATTGTTTAGCGAGGGGGGGATAGATGCTGATTATTATATTTTGGATATCCCTTTGATGTTTGGCCAAAAGGGCTTGGCGTTGCTGGTGTTTATCGGCGGCTACGCCGCCGCCACCGGTATGATTATCGTTGAAACCATCGCTTTGAGCACCATGTTTAGTAACCACTTGGTGATTCCAATGCTCTTGGCAATGGATCCAGGAAATGCCAGGTTGCACGATAACTTAAGTAAAGTGATTATTCAATCTAGAAGGTTAGGAATAATTTTTATTTTAACTGCTGCCTATTTGTATTATAAGGTGATTAGTGGACATTATTCTTTGGTATCTATTGGATTAATCTCTTTTGTTTCTGTAGCCCAATTAATGCCTTCTATTATTGGTGGAATATTTTGGAAACGTGGGAATAAAATGGGCGCCTTAATTGGTTTGATATTGGGTTTTATCACTTGGTTTTATACTTTAGTTTTGCCCTCTTTAGTGGGCACCACATTTATATCAGAAAACTTTGTTATCAACGGTCCCTTTGGTATATGGTGGCTTAAGCCGTATGCTTTATTAGGGTTGCAAGGATTTTCACCCATTGTACATAGTTTGTTTTGGAGCATGCTATTCAATATTGGGGCTTACATTGGGTTTTCGGTGTTTTCGGTTCAAACCGTAACCGAACAAAACCAAGCAGAAATTTTTGTGGATGTAAACAGATATGCTCCCTTGTTAGAAAGTACCACTTCTTGGAAAGGCACTGCTTATTTGCCAGATATTACCTCATTATTGGCTAATTTTTTAGGGTCGGTTCGAACCAACCAAGCGTTAAATTCTTTTGCCCAAAGAAACCAAATAAACTTAAATGAGAATAAGGCCGATCCAAAATTGGTAGCCTATGCCGAGCGTGTTTTGTCTGGTATCATTGGCTCTGCCTCTGCACGCATTATGGTTTCGGCTACCGTAAAGGAAGAGGAAATAAAAATTGATGAGCTGTTAGATATCTTAAAAGAATCGCAGCAGCTGATGCGTTTAAATAAGGAGTTAACCCGAAAAACAGATGAGTTAGAAAAGGCCAGGCAAGAATTAGAGTTGGTGAACCTTCGCTTAAAAGAGCAAGATGAGTTAAAAGATGATTTTTTAACTACTGTGACACATGAGTTAAGAACACCTATAACCTCGATAAGGGCATTCTCTGAAATTATTTATGATAACGATGATTTAGCATCAGAAGAAAGACAACATTACTTAGGGATTATCATCAAAGAGACAGAGCGAATTTCTAGGTTAATATCTCAGGTGCTAGATTTAGAAAAGTACGACTCTGGAAAGCAAAAGCTAAACATGCAACAGGCCAAAGTGCAAACCTTGGTGGAAGATAGTGCTATTGTAGTAGATCAATTGCTAAAAGAAAAGGGTCTTGTGCTGATAAAGGATTTTGAACCAAGCAGAGTAGAAATGTTATTGGATGCAGATAAAATTCAGCAAGTAATAGTAAATCTATTGTCTAATGCCATCAAGTTTACACATGATGAAATACGATTAAAATTAAGATATACCCCAACGCATTGGCAGTTTTATGTAGAAGATAATGGGCCTGGGGTTGACCCAACCTTGCGGGAAATGATATTTGAAAAATTCTACCAAGCCAAAAATCAAACCATTCGAAAGCCCAAGGGAAGTGGTTTGGGATTGGCCATTTCTAAACGAATCATTGATTTACATCAAGGAACGCTAACCTTAATGGATGCTCCACAAAAGGGTGCTGTCTTTTTATTGGAGGTTCCAATTAATCCTTTAAATTTGCCTACCAAATGAGCAGTCTAAAGAAAGTTTTAATTGCCGATGATGAGCCAAACATTCTTCTCTCCTTAGAATTTTTGATGCGTAAAAAAGGCTTTGAGGTATTTATTGCACGCAATGGATCCGAAGCCATGGAAATTATTAAAAAGAATAATTTAGATGTGGCTATTTTGGATATTATGATGCCAGACATTGATGGCTATCAAATTTGTAGTTTCATCAAAGAGACGCCAGAATATGCGCTATGCAAGGTGCTTTTTCTTTCGGCAAAATCAAAAGAAACAGATATAGAGAAAGGTTTAGCGATTGGTGCAGATGCTTATGTAACCAAGCCATTTTCGACGAGAGATTTAATGCAAAAGGTGTTAGAGTTGTGTCAATAATTTGGCTATAGCTAATTAGCAAAAAAAGACAAGGAAATGCCATTTGAGCTTCCTTACTTTGAATGACAATTAGATACAACGCTTAATTATGAATCACATGTTACCACTCATTCAATCTTTTGACGCATACCAACAAGCTTATCAAAAAAGTGTTCAAGACCCAGAAGGTTTTTGGGCAGAAGTTGCACAATCTTTCCAATGGAAAAAAACTTGGGAACAGGTTTTACGCTGGAATTTTACCGAGCCAAAAGTAGAATGGTTCATTGGTGGAAAGCTTAATATCACCGAGAATTGTTTAGATAGACACGCCGTTACTCGTTCCGAACAAACTGCTATTATTTGGGAACCTAATGACCCTAGAGATGCTGTTAGAAAACTCACTTACGGAGAGCTGTTTACTCAGGTAAAAAAGTTTGCCAATGTGTTGTTGCAATTGGGGGTTAAAAAGGGAGATCGAATTTGTATTTATATGCCTATGGTGCCAGAAGC